>MHBG01000038.1 GCA_001804785.1 Lentisphaerae bacterium GWF2_45_14 | reverse complement strand
CATTTTTACAGAATGGCATAATATAATTGTTATATATTTGAATGCAAATTGGTATCAAGAATCACATCCTTTAAGGCACGGGAAACTAGACGAATGAAAAGTTTCGTCCATACCAATTATCCAATTCGGGTATGTACCCTGACCACCGGCAGCAGCGGCTCATGGTCGTCTGACTGTCGAAGCGTGGTGACAAAGTCGCAAGACGGGAAAGTCGTAACTGACGGACTCTCAGGCAGTCGGAGCGGCAAGGCAAATCAGTATTATGTGGAAGAAATGACGAATGGCATCTCGTCAAGCTTGAGGTCTCTCATGTTGGCGGGATAAAAAATTATCTATTCAAACCATATAGGGCTTGAGTAAGCCATATGATTGTCAACTTGAGTCACTCGCACATACCAGTTGGAAGGTTTGTCCTCAGTTATTTTTATCTCTTTATGAAAGTTTTTCCCATCAGGGCAAAACCGCTCAAAATGCTCTCCATTTTTGAACAAATCCACTTTTTTAAGCCTATTCTCCCCAGTCGTGTTTATTTCCAAAAGTTTTTCCTTGTCATTGGGAAGGATCGATCCCATAAGTTGTCCGTTGCCTGCCAGGAGAAGTCTAATCCTTGCGTTTGTGGTTCCGTAGACATGACGTTTTCTATAGGCTTCAAGGATAGAATTTTTATCAAGCGACTTGGCGAAAACTGCGGTGATTCCATTTGTTCCAATAACTCCTTTGTGTCCATCCGAATTGGCACAGAAGCCGTAATGTAAACCTTGTTTCAGAAAATAGTTTCCGTAGCGGTCAAATCTTTTTGCCTTAATAAGCGGCGGTTTTTTTTCCATTGCGTCTTCTCTTTCATAGCTGCCGTGGCATGAGAATATCTCAAGAGCAGGCTCTACTCCAGAGTCTATATTGTCCAGCCATTTTCCTTCGGCTAATAATCCTGGGTTGTGAAAGTGGGGAATCGTCAGACAGTCTTTGCCTTTTAGAGCACTCCATACTTTGCTTATGTCAGTCCACTCAGGCTGGTCTATTTCGTCATATTCAGGCAGCCAGTTGAAAATAACTGCTGTGTCGCCGCGCTCGCAACGATACTCGATTCCAGGAAAAGCTAGAAACTCTCCATCTGCGCTGTGTTTACTTACAGCATTGATCAAGTCGTCCCAACCTGCGCGTCCGATGTGGTTTAGCGGGGTATGATGCGGTTCGTGATGATCCGTTATTGCGCAGAAATCGAGGCCTGCTCCTTCTTTTGCCTGTTCCATCAAGTCTGATGGCGTTTGAGTCATTTTCTCGCGCTGGACACAATCCACTGAATAGCACGAGTGCGTATGGACATCGCCCCAATAAATATGGTGTCCATCGAAAACATTGTCCATTGTGGGCGCTTCAAGAATCGGAAGGCCCTTTGAACTTATCTGTATGTTCTTGTCCGCGTATTCAAACACCCCGAAAGAGTTGCGTTTTCCTTTTTGAGAGGCCTTTGCAATTGGCGAATCATCATCCACATTTGCGATATTCCAGTACATATCTCTTGGCGCAAGCATCGTTTTGTCAGTTTTGCGGATAAGCTGGAGCACTTGGGGCTCTCTAGGCAAAACCTTGAACGGGATGCTCTTTTCACAAACCGGAGTTGGGCGCTTGTGTCCCTTGAAACTGCGTCCGAAGTCGGGGACGCCTTCATCCTGCGACTCAAAGCATCGCGCATGTATTACGCTTTCGTAATCTAGTCGTGGAACGATGTTTGTTATTTTTGTTGCCGGGCCGTAGCCTCTGCAGGTCTCTCCCCAGTGAAGTTCTATGATGTCGTTTTCTTTTAATCCTGCAGAGAGATCAAGCACGCATGTTCTTGCGCCCATGCCGCGCCATGAAGTTTTTTCTTTTGAAGCAAAGTCGGCGATTTCCATATCCCATATCCTTGCCTCATAGTCGACTTTGGGATTGCTTATATACGCTTCCACAAAACCCGGCTCTTCCTGATGGAGCAGGGCTGGCCGGGACATGCCAAGCGTGCCGGGGAAATCAAATACCAAGCGCGATTTTCTATTAGTATAGTCTTTACCCATTGTAAGTTTGATGATGAATTCATAGCTGTTTCCAGCTACTGTCTCTGTGGGAGTCAGTTCCCATTTTTTGAAATACTCTTTTTTCATAGGCGGTTTCCTAGGTTAAATCCTTTACTGATTCGCGTTCGATAAGTTCATTCTCAAGAATCACATCCTTTATTGATTTGTTTCCGGTGTCAGTTTTACTTATTTCCAGCGCGGTTTGAGCTATTGCCTCCGCCAGTTTTGGCATATTCTGGCTGATTGTGGTGTGAGGCGGCGTCAGAAACTGTGAAACATCCACGTCTTCAAATGTGATGACCGAGACGTCTTCAGGTATTTTTTCGTCAAGCAGATACAGGGAGTAATTAAGACGATGCGCGCATCCTTCGCCTGACACTATGATTGCGGTTGGTTTCTTCTTCATTATGCTTAGAACAGTTTCCGTCAATCCATCATTGGAAGTCACGCCAAAGAGTAACTTGTCGAACTCTATTCCATTTTTCTCAAGGCCGCGTTTATACCCGTTGAATCTTTCTCTATTTCCCCAGTTTTCAGAATTGCCGGAAATAAACGAAATCTTTTTGTGGCCTTTTTTTGCAAGATAGTCAACTGCCAATTCCAGGCCTTGAGCGTGGTCAGTTGCCACCGAATGAACGCCTTTACGAGGATGGTTCACCGTAAGAAACGGGGGAGCTGAGTCAGGGATGTTTTTTTCCGAAGAATATCTGATGTCTATAACTCCGGAAAACGTTTTGGAATGGAGAAATGGGAGAAATTTTTCCGTAATGATTTGAACATTGTAATCCACTTTAAAAAGCTCTATGGATATTGCTCTTATCAGTGCGCTTTCAAAATTTCCAAGATGAATTCCATTAGGGCTGCCAGTCAGGATCGCGAATGTGTTTTTTGCTATATTGAATTTTGGAGCATAATTCAGATCCTGCGCGGCTTTGAACACCCGCGTGCGCAGATTTTCCTTTACATAAGGATGTTTTCCATACACCCTTGACACTGTGGCGATGGAGACGCCCGCGGCTTTGGCTATGTCTGTTATCTTATTTCCCATGAGTCGCTTTTTTTATTTATGAAAGCTTTTCATTAGTATAGCTAAAGCTTGTTCAAAAGTCAATATCTTGAAATTTTAATTACTAGCTATTGACATTAAAATATTTTCCGTTATAATACGTTTATGAAAAGTTTTCATAGGAGAGTATGGATGCAGAAGAGTCGTTTTACACTCATCGAACTGCTCGTTGTAATATCTATCATAGCCATATTAGCCAGCCTGTTGCTGCCGGCCCTCAGCCGTGCCCGGGAAATGGCAAAGCAGTCTCTCTGCAAAAACAATCTGAGACAGATATTTACCGCTTCGATGCTCTATGCCAGCGATTATAACAGTTTTTTGCCTGACGGTAATAATGGAAATGTATACGGGCTCACAGGGGACTGGGTGGAATACGTGAATGTGCCGGAATTTCAACCTTCACCGAGGGGGATCTTTTTATGTCCCAGCGCTGAAACTATCTCGGGAGTCACATCTTATAGGTCATCCTATGCTGTGACCTGCCTAGATAGCGGATGGTTGCCCGACGCTCCTGAGTACGGCGGATGGTTATACATGGACACCGTGAATCATTCCCGGCGCTGTAACCGCATTCTTTCCGGCTCTATTTTAATGTATTCCCGCAGTCTTTTTAGAGTTACATGGGCTCCTTATTATGCCTCCGGGCTACCGTTCTCGTTTTTGGCAAATATGCTTCCGGGAGAAAGCTCTGCACCGAGTTACAATCACAATAACGCAGACAATTTCCTCTTCCTGGAAGGCAATGTGCAAAGTTATAAATCCCCATTGAAAGCGAGTAATCAAAAAGGCCAATACTGGCGTCCTCTATAACAATAATGCCTAATTCATCAGGAGAACTAGTATGAGAAGATATTCGAAGCTTATCGCTCTTTTGGGAGCAATGGCTCTGCTTTCTGACTCAGCGATGGGGGGAAATCTCCTACCGGGGGACACGAGTTTTGAAACGGAAACCTCAAGTCTTGCCACACGTTGCTGGGATGGGTTAAAAACAGAACAAAATAAAGAAGACTCTTTTGATGGAGCAGCCAGTTTGAAATGTTCCCGAAAAGGAAGCATCGGCTCTAGAGCCGTTGATTTGATTCCCGGCAAAAGTTATACTTTTTCCATATATGCCAAAGTGTTGGAGAGGCCTGTAAAAGCGCGTATCCTTGTTGCTAATCCCGCATGGAAGCATACGGTTACTTCAGATACATTTACACTGAAATCCGACAAATGGAGCAGGCATTCTGTAACATTTAAAGCCAAGGAAAAACTGTATTTTGTGGGACTTTCTCTATTTGAGCCCGGAGCTATCCTGACCGATGCCTGGCAACTTGAAGAAGAGGCACTATCCCAAGAATATGCGTCTCCCACGCCTGTGTTTCTGGGGATTGACTTTGATTCCAGATTCCAGAACACATTTTTCCCAGACGAACCTGCCACAATAAATATTTACGCATACAAAGCTTGGGCGGGCATAAAAGCTGAAGACATAAAGCTCGAGCTGAAAGTCAAAGACTATCTCGGGAGAAATATTCTAAATGAAACCCGCAAGTTGTCTTTCGGGAAGAGCACTCATGTTCTGGAGACCTGGACATTTAGGCCGGGCAAGCTGGGTTGGTTTGAAGTCAAAGCGGATGTTCTTATCAATGGCAAAAAAGTCGCGTCAGCTCCAACGGCGTCGCTAGTCTTTGTATCCAGACCAATGAAAATAGCGGCTGGCCTGAAACCTTTTTGCGGTCTTGCTGGCACCTCAGAAACTTTTCCCGCGTTAAAACGAATAGGCGTCAAGTGGGTTGAAACGCTTGTTCATTGGAGCGAGGTAGAGAAAAAGAGAGGCGTTTACGACTGGAGCTCCCTTGATTCTCTGGCAGAAAGAAAGGAAGAGGGGTATTGGAACATCGTAACATTGGCTCATCTGCCGGCCGCACCCGAATGGGCCTGGGCAGAGAATGACGCTAAATCCGAGTTAGTGAAGAAACTTAAAGAGGACAAAAAATTAAGATGGGGAATTTTCCCTGATAAAGATAAAATCGTGGACTGGGAAAAAATGCTGGCCGATATGGTCCGGAAGTTTGGCTCTGATATTGACATCTATGAAATAGGTGGAGAAGACGATTTGACCGCAGGCAAGAACGAGTATTATTTGAAGAAATATCCGTCAAGTCGCGCCAGAGACTATTTTGTCATAGAGCCATTCCTGGACATATACGCGAAAATGATCAGCTCCGCGGCAGAGGAAATTAAAAAGCAGAAACCAAACGCTTTGATTGGAGGGATCCGCCCTAGCGGAGTCGACTCGACTGGTTTCAATTATGAGTTTCCATTTTCAACCCCGGTGTTTAAAAAATGCGGAAAGTCATTCAATCTTTTCCCTATGGATCCGTACTGCTGTCCGCGCTATATTTCCAGCAGACTGCCAAAAGCATCCATTCCCGAATATATACTCGACAATACATTCAAAAAAGCTCTTGAGCTTGGAGAAAAATACGGATGTAACCAGAAAATTTACATATCTGAAAAAGGTTACGGCATTGATTATCGGGATGTGGAATGCATTGATGTCCTCAACGAGCAACTTAATCGCATGGCTAGAATCTATCTGCTTTCCCGCTCCACTCCAAATGTGCTTCTATGCAACTGGTTTTGCCCTGTGTCAAAAGAAGTGGCGCACGGAGAGAACGAGTTTTACCTGTATGGTCTTTGGATGGGAGATAATAACCCGCGCCCTATGCCTGCTGTAGCGGCATATTCGGCAGTGGCAGGGGTTATAGAGAATGTGACAAAGACTTCTCTTGTCGATTTGCATTCACAAGTCAGAATCGCAGTATTCGCGAAAGCGGACGGAGCCGCCAGCGCGGCAGTTTGGATGCCGGAGGGAAAAGGGGAAATGGAGCTGCCCCGCAAGCTTTCAAATCTTCAGATATTGGATGTGATGGGCAATCCGATTCCTCTGAAAATTACAGACGGGAAGCTCGACATCCCAATAGGCGAAGCGCCTTTGTATTTCAAGCTTCCGTCCCCCTCCTTCTGGAATGACCTGGGCAACTGGTTGACCCTTGGCTCATCGGAAGACTCCTTCAAAAATCTTGAGCAATTGCTGTCGCAATCAAAGGTCTCTTTGTCTTTGATTGATATGGAAATCCAGGAGATCAATAGTGAAACCGCGAACCTTTTCTTGAAAAACAAAACAAATACCGCTCTGTCTGTAACTTTGGATCTTCTTCCTGGGCAAAAAATAGAACTGCTGCCATTGAAAACTAAATGCTTAAGTATAAAAACTCCTAAAAAGGAAAAGTGGCAGTGCGTGGCAGAAATCGCTGATGGGAAAAAAACAGAGAAATATTTCAAAAGAAAAGGCGTGAGCAGCATTTATCAAAACAGCGCAAAAATAGATATAGACGGAAACTTGTCCGATTGGAAAATGCCTCCTCTCGTCTCAATGATGGACCGCGCGCATCTGGAACCTCCGGATCCACATATCCCGTGGGAAAATACTGAAGATCTGGGAGTGAAAGTCTTTATGAGCTGGGATAAATATTATCTGTATCTTGCCGCGGAAGTCAACGATGACTCTCATTTCAACAATAGCGAAGTTTCCCAATTGTACAACGGCGATAGTTGGCAGTTTGCTTTTGACCCCCAAAATAACGCGTCTGTCAATTCAGCGTTGAATAATCAAAAAGGATACTCTGACGATGACTTTGAATATGGAGTGGCTCTGCTTAAAACTGTCCCGGCCATTTACAAGTGGCAGGGAAGAGGGCGTCTCCCTGACTCAAAGAATTTGGCAATCACAAGAGATGAGCAAAATGGGAAAACTATTTATGAAATGCGCATTCCCCTTAAAGATCTTAAGATTGCGCCAGACAAAGCGTTTGGATTCAACACGGTGTTTTTTGACGACGATAACGGTGGTGGTCAGGAATACTGCTTCGCTTTTGCGCCAGGCATTACCGGCGGCAAAAAACCGGAAGTGTTTCCGAAATTTATTCTCTCTACTGGTGTAGGTACGCAAGACATTGAGCATCGATAAAATAGTTAATATTTATTATATAAAATATTGAAAATACTTTTACTGAACTTGATAACCCAGGTATTCAGAAAATTACCTAGGTGAGAGAATCAAATAAAAATGAGGAAGGAACGGCAATTATGCGGAAAGTATTGCAGACGGGAATTACGGCGGTGTTTTGTCTGGTAATGACAATTGCTGCATCCACGGCGGAGACAGGAGCTGCACCAGCGAAAAAAATAGCGTTTGAAATGGATTTTCCCTCCGGCTCTCCCGCCGTGATCATCGAAAATATCGACGTCATCCCGTCATTGCAGTTTTATTATGCCAATTCCGGCTGGGGAAATATCCATGAAGTGGACTGCATGCGCATGAAACGCAAAAACCATGAGGCGTCAATCATCAAAAAAATCCCCGGCATCGGCAATTACGATTTGAACATGAAATGGAACGGCCTGCAACTTGAGTACGACTACATCTATGAGGTTCCAGCCGACAGTAAGGTGAAATACATTGTCGCGGATATTTTTCTATCGCGTGACATTTTCAGCAAAGCTCCAGAAAAAGGTGTAAAAACCGTCCCCGGTAATGAATTCGACGCTCTCGGCTGCGCCGACAGCTTGGAATTTGACACCATTCTCGGTAAATTCATTTTCACGCTTTCGTCCGAAAATCTCACCGGCGGAGCCGTTGCTTCCCAATGGCTGCTGCGCAATACCTCCGACCAGACCTGGCGTCCCAAAAAGCTTCAGTCCCTGTCCATCCTCAACAATTGCGAAAGGAGCAGCGGCAAACCGGCAAGGCAGAAACTACACGTGCTTATCCGGCTTGAACCGGTGCCCGATCTGGCGGAAAGACTCAACGGCCGCGGCTTGTTCAAACTTATAGAAAAACTGCAGACCGTGCCGGCCGGACAACAATACCTTCAGGAACTCTCCGGCATGGCACAGCAGCTCAAAGAGATATTCGCCCGGAAAGAATTCGACAAAGACCTGGCTGGGAAAATTCAGACACGGCTGGAAGAAATAGCCCGGCAGATTTCGCTGGCCCGTAAAACCTACGCTTACGATAAAATCGTCATTCCGCAGCCGCAGGAAATCACCTATGGCCCGGAACAGTATGCCGCGGAAAATGCCGTAATCGTTATCCCGGAAAATGCCGCCGCCCAAATTCAGGCCGGAGCCAAACTGCTCCGGGAAGAACTGCATGATTATTTCGGTATTGACGCGTCGGTTATTACCGGCAGCAGCATCCCTGACGGCAAAAATCCGATTGTCATTTGCAGTAAAGATGACGGCAAATTCATTGTCGAAGTATGCAGCAAGTCCGTCACCGGCAAGCAGCTCCAGCCACCGGAAAAAAAGGAAGGCTATGCCATGCGGATCACCCCGCATGAAGTGTTCATCTGCGGCAACGACCCGGCCGGGGCGTTTTACGCCGTCCAGACCCTTCTCCAGCTTCTGCATAAGAACTCCGCAGAAGAAATCACCGCCCCTGCCGCGAACATCCGCGACTGGCCGGAAATAAGTTTCCGCGGTATGATGCTGATCCCCTGCGGCTCAGAAAAGCAGGTGGAATGGACCCGCCGCGCCATTCGCCGTTTTCTAGCCCTGCATAAGTTCAACAAATTGCTGTTCGGGGAAGCCAGCTCCGGAATGATCCGCTGGAAATCACACCCGGAAATTGCTCCGGGGAAAAATGCGATTATCCCGGGAAAAATCAAGGAAACCGTTGCTTACGCCAAGGAACACTGCCTGGACGTTATCCCACTGGTGCAGTCGTTGGGACATGTCGACAGCGTACTCAAGGCCCATCCGGAACTGGCGGATTCACCGGACCCGGCCAACCCCGGCAATGCCTTGTGTACCGCCAGTCCGGCCGTAAAAAAACTGCTGACCGACCTCTATGACGAAGCTATCGCCCTCTACGGCAAACCGGAATATTTTCACATCGGCTGCGACGAAGCATACCCGATCGGCAGAAATCCGCTGTGCCAGGGCAAGCCGGCTTACAAAGTCTTTACCGAACATCTCAAATGGTGTAACGATTATCTAAAAAGCAAAGGCGTCGGCAAAGTCATAATCTGGCATGACCTGCTGCTGGACAGCACCGCCTGGGACATGCCTGCCAACAGCAACCGCGATGGTGAATACAATGCCGTCATTCACCCGGCGGTAAAATTGCTGCCCAAGGATATCGTCATTGCCTTCTGGAGTTATCGTAATACCGGCGATTTTCCCGAAGTCCCGTATTTTCAGAAACGCGGCTATGAAGTACTATGTTCGCCGTGGTTTGACGAGCAGAATAACTATGATATTTCCACTGCCACCGCCAGATACAACGCACTTGGCGTGCTCGGCACCAGCTGGACATTTACCAGCTGGACCAGCCCCGGGCCAAGCTCGCTGGTATGCGCGGAAAATTCCTGGTCGCCGAGGCACCCGGATTTTGACAAGCTCGGTTACGACCCGCGTGAACGTCTCCAGGCGGCCATGCTGCCGCCGCTGCCTTCAGGGCACGCCGGAACCACCGTTGTCCCGCTCGATATCAGTAAATCATGCAACCGCTCGTTGCGGGATGAAGTCTCCAGCGACGGCAAGGGCTGGACGGATGAGGGACAGGCATTTGATTTGTGCCTTCTGCCGGAAGGCAGACATCAATTCGGCGGCATTGATTTTCAGATCATTCCCGCCACTGCGAACAACGGTTTGCAATGCGTCGCCGTGGCCGGTAAACAACTCTCGCAGAAATGGGAAATCCCGGAACAGGTCAAAGGCATCATCATCGGGTGCAAAGCGGAAAGCCTGATTTTCCTGCAGTCCAGCCTTGCCCCCGCCTCGCGGGAAACACTGGGGTCTTACATCATCAATTATGAAGACGGTTCCAGCACCACCGCGCCGATCGTCAATTGTGAAAATATTTTCCCGGCGCGCAAACCGCTGTCGATTTACGCCATGCCGGAATTCAAACAACGAATTTGCAACGGTTATATTACTGATTCCAAACGCATCTGGACAGGGTTTAATCTTGCCGGGGAGGAAATTGATCTGCAGGCATATGAATGGATCAATCCGCACCCGAAAAAAGTTATTGCCGACGTGAATTTGCAAATGGCGTCGAATGGCGGCGGCAATGCAATATTTTTGCTGGCGGTAGATGCAGTAATGCAGAAGTAACTTGCCCGTAACGGCTTATCTGCCCGTGTAGGAACACAAGGCATTACGAAAAAGTCTTGAAAAAGACGCTGCAGCAGGCAGAAATATTTGGAGATAAACTCGTACCCCTTGAGAGAAAACCACTTTTATGGTATTTTAAAATAGATGAAAAAGACTGCGGACTTTAAGAAAATACACCATGGATGTCTATGTCCCGGAAGTTTCCAAGGCTCCGGCTCTTGTCAGAAGGCTTGTCTTTTTTAAGTTTGCCTTGGAAAAATATCGCGGAGCAGTGTGGCTCGATAATGTTAGCTTTGCCATAAAAAATAGAAAAGGAGAATAAGCAATGCTGTTTAAATCAGATAAGTTCAAAGCCCAGTGGGATACATGGGGGTATTATCACAATAAGACCTATTACCTTTATTACTTGATAACAGAAGACAGCCCAGGAGAAGGTTTTGGCGTGGCGGTTTCCACGGATGGCGTCCATTGGGATGACCATGGCTGGGCGATAAAAGCGTCCGACAAGATGAAAAGATATCTGGGTTCAGGAGCCGTCTGGAAATCTTTGGACTTTGAAGACAGTGGCCGTTTCATCTGCAACTACTCGGAATACAGAGAAGACGAATACGGGAAAAATACCCAGAATATTTATTTTGCATGGTCAATTGACTTGATTAATTGGACAAAATATGGGGACGACTATGTGTTTTCTGTAGACGAAAGGTTTTACGAACGATATGGCCGATGGGACAACGTGTTTTCGTTGCCGCGTCCGGACGGCGGTTTCTGGGGCGTATGGGTAGGCACACCGAAAGGCAAAAACGACCTCGAAGGCGGAATAGCTTTCGGTTATTCAGGCGATGGCCTGAAATGGCATGCAATAAAAGCGGGCCAGATAACCCCCGATGCCAAAGAAGCCGGAGGGCTTTGGAGATTTGGCGACAAATTCTATGGCATGTTCGGCTCCCCACAAAAAGGAATCATGTCCTATATCTCGGACAGCATAGATGGCCCTTATCAGGCTTCGGAAAAAAACGCTATCCTTCTTAGTGCGGGTCACAGCTATTTCCCCAGATACCTTGAAACGCCGGAAGAAATATTGGTTGTTCATCACTCTATGTCTGGGCGGCGTCACATTGGAAAAGAAAACCGCGCCGTCACGTATGTTGCTCCATTAAAAAGAGCTGAAGTTGACAATGAAGGAGTTCTTCGTTTCAAGTATTGGAAAGGGAACGAGGCATTAAAAGGTTCTCCCATAGAAATAAAGGACCAAAAGGCCACCCCTGAAATGACCTTGCTCACAGATTTTCAAGATTTTACTAAAGGCCTGATTGTTGAGGGAACAATGGAAACACCCGCAAAACTCTTCGTACAAGCAGACAATATAAGCTATGTTTTAAATGTTGATGAAAATGGGTGCATGACAATAGAGCAGTTTGCTCCTTTTGGGGGATTCGCAAAAGAAATACAATCGGTAAACCGCGAATATTCATTCCCGCCTTCTGTCAATTTTCGTCTTTTGTTGAGACGAGGAATGCTGGAGTTTTATCTGGATGACGAATTTATGGAGTGTTGCACTTTGCAGTGTCCCGACTGCAAAAATATCCGTATTGGAATAATGGGAGACGAAAGCAAGAAGGGCCTAAGCAATATAAAAGCCTGGGCAATGTTTTTATAATCCCTAAGCGGTGAGGGGGAACATGTGCGCCATGGAAAGATGCCATAATCTAGCGGGTGTAAGTCCTGTCCCGGCAGTCCTAGCCGGGTAGCTATCCTGACAACTGGGGCGGCGACAAATCGATTGAAGCTCAGGGACAATGTTTTCCTTATTTTTGGTGCGGTAGATGAATCATGCTGGATTTACGTCAACGGTAAAAAAGCAGGAGAACACCTTTTTAAAAATAGTGATGACTGGAAGACCCCTTTTATCATCAGGATTGACCGGGAATTTGATAATTCCAAAGAATGGCAAGATATTGTCATAAGAGTGGAAGATAAAAGCGGAATGGGCGGAATTTATAAGTCTGTATGGTTAGCCGTGGAAAACAAATATACTGGCAAATAAAAATTCATACGTCTGCGGATATTCAGGTATCCGCTTTTTTCAGACTGACTTGTCGAGTGTAAGGGCCATGAGGGCCTTCTCAGCTTCGAGGCGTATGGCTTCAAGGTTGTTTTCATCAAGTTCAGCCGGAACACTTATTGGATCGCCAAGAATAAGGGTTACGCTGGCCCATGGTTTAGGTATCTGAAAACGGTCCCAGCTTCTTATTTCCCAGTAGCTGCTGTAATTGACGCTCACGGGAACGACCTTTTTACCACTCATTGATGCCAGAAGTATGGGGCCGGAACTCATATGATAGCGGGGGCCGCGGGGACCATCCGGAGTAAATGATACGTGGTAGCCTTCTTTAAGGGCGGCAAGGGCCTCCCTGAATACGGGAGCGCCGCGCTTTGAGCTGGAGCCCCTCAGGCTTTTAAGACCGAAGCACGCAATAAGGTCGGTCACATACTGCCCGTCGCGCGAGGGACTGACAATGGCCATTGTTTTCCTTCTGACCCATCGCGGAAACATCACGGGGAAAAAGAGTAGACGGTTATGCCATGTGACTGTTATTACGGGCTCTTCGGAATGGATATGGTCGTTGGGATCGATAAATTTTGTCTTCATGCAGAGTTTCATAAACTTCAGAAATAAAGCGGGAAAGAAAAATATCCATGTTGGAAACTTTTTAATCTGTCTGAATTTTTTCTTGAGAGAAGTCATTTTGCGGTATTGTTCCTTCCGTAATCGCATAATTTTATGATTTCGCAGATATCGCATTCTGGTTTTCTGGCGTAGCATCGGTTTCTTCCGTGAAATATAAGTAGATGCGAGAAGTCCGTCCATCGCGAGGATGGCATATTGGAAGTAACGAATTTCTCGATTTTTCCGGGATTATTATGGGAAATAGACATGATACGGCTGATGACTCTGCCGACATGAGTATCTACCGGGAATCCGGGTATTCCGAACGCATTGCCTAGAATGACGTTAGCGGTTTTGCGTCCTACTCCCGGCAGGGAGCAAAGTTCGTCCATATTATCGGGAACGGAGCCATTAAACTTTTCTTTTATCATTTTTGAGGAGGCAACAATGTTTGCCGCCTTATTATGGTAAAAACCGGCTGACCTAACGAGTTTTTCAATGTCCGGAAGACGTGCTGACGCCATTTTGGCCGCATTGGGATACTTTTTAAAAAGAGAGGGGGTTATTGTATTGATCCTTGCATCGGTGCACTGGGCCGAAAGGATTGTGGCGATCATGAGTTCAAAGGGGTTTTCATGAAAAAGAGAACATTTGCCAGGTCCCCATGTTTTCATAAGAGTTGTGTAAATTTTGTTTAAACGTGTGAAGACCGGTCCGAAGTGGTTTTTCATGAATGCTGATTTTTCAAATTTTCGAGAGCTTTACTGATTTCGGTGATAATGGCCTCCGCCTTTTCCTTATCAGAGGAGAAGGAGGCATTTTCTAGTTCTTTGCCGAGTAATGATATCATGTCGGCCCCAAGGTTGGCAGAAGCGCCTTTGATTGAGTGGGCGGTTCTTTTGAGTTCATTCCATGTCCCGTTTTTGAGACTTTCAGATGATCTCTCAAGCAGGGAATGAGTATTTGAGAGGAACTCGTCAAGCATTTCATTTACGTCCTGCTCATCAAATTCGAACTCTTTTTTCAGATAATTGAAAATTTTTTCAATAGTATCGCTTTCCATTCGAGCCTCTGTAAGTCCAGCTTTATGGGCTTAATATATATTGGGCGCCAAACTTAAAAAGCTTTATTTTTAACTTAAATGGATTTTTTGTTTTGCATTGACACAAACGTGATATTATTATAAGTAAAATCTTAGAACCGGAAAAGGGACAGCAGGATGTCATTTCAAAGTAAAAACATGATACAGGTTTCAAAAAGACTTGATGCCTCCAATGTCGGAGAGTTTAAAACAGAATCGCTCTCAAGCCTTAAGAACGAGAAAAAAGGTATAATCATAAACTTTTCGGAGACCACCTTTCTCGACAGCGCGGGACTTGGGGCACTTGTAAGTATTCTAAAAATGGCGGCACAGTCAGATAATAAAAAGATTGCTCTGGCCTCGCTCTCAAAGCAGGTGCGTCAGATATTTGAACTTACCAAGCTTTACAGGCTTTTTGACATATTCGATACGGTAGAAGAAGCACAAGCCTTTCTTGAAAAATAAGTTTTTATGGAACTAGGGGAACAGAGGCGTTTCTGCATAGCCGGTCTGCTTAAAAATGTGAGACGGCTTGCTTTGTTCTGCCGGAGAACCTGTGAAAAATATTTTTCTCCCGAGGACTTGGATTCTATCGAACTGGCCGTTGTGGAGGCTACAAATAATATCATAAAACATGCCTATGGCGGCGAATCAAAGAACCCCGTTGAAATCGGCGTTACACGCCACAAGGGGTTTTTCCGCATAAGAATTTACGACCATGGAAAACCCTTCAATCCCGAAGCTATCCCTTCCCCCAACTTTGAATGGGCAGGCATAGACAAAATTCCTGAAAGCGGACGGGGACTCTATATCATCAGAAATATAATGGATAATGTTTCCTTCTCCCGCGAGAAAAGTCTCAATATGCTTACTATGGAAAAATATTCGTCGATAACCTGCGGCGATGCCGATTATGAAGAGCTGGCCCCCTCCATATGGTATGAAAAGGTGGCAGAGTCTGTACAGACCCACAGGGAAATGGAAAGCGCCGTCAAACTTCATAACAGTATCATTCCTAAAAATGCTCCGGTGGTACCGGGTCTCATACTTTTTTCAAAATCGGAATCGGCCTTTGAGACCGGGGGTGACTATATAACATTCTATCAGCAGGATGATTCGACACTATGGTTTTTCGTAGGAGACGCAATGGGCAAAGGAATGTCGGCCGCTATATTCACTTTGCTTATGCATATGGTAATAAAAAGTATTATAAAGACAAGCGCGCCAGACAAACCCGGGATACTTCTTTCTATAACAAATCGAATAATGTCTGATGATTTTGACAGGTTCGGGATGTTTATAACCGCTCTTGCGGGCAAAGTCGATATGAAAAAAAATATTCTCTCCTATTCGAGCGCAGGTCACTGCCCTCCAATAATTTCAAGTGACAATAAGCATATAGATATTCTCGATACACAGGACTTTATGATGGGCGTCGACCCCTCTGTTGAATACCATACGTACAATCTGCCGTTTACCAAAGGAATGCGCTTCCTAGCCTATACCGACGGAATTACCGATATAACCAATAGTAGGGGCGAAATGCTGGGAGTTGAGCCGCTTCTCTACGCCTGTGCTTCCGAGTTTAAAAATAAAAATGTGGATGAGGCGTGTACAAAAATATTTTCCGAAGCTCTTATTGCCACGGGCGGCAGGCTTCAAGACGATATTTCGATGCTCGCGGTACAACGCACCTAGCCTGAATGTCTTACGGCCAATATGTAACAAATGTCTTGTTTAAAAAGGGATTTTAAAAATGGATAGAAACGTTTACGGAAATTTTATTCTTACAATGCTTCTTATAATAACCGCTTTTTCGGCTTATATCATAGTAAAGTCGGTTGATGGACTCAGTATGCGCACCGAAAAAGTCTTTGCTCAGAACGTCAGCCTTGAAAATGAAATAAATGGTATTAAAAAACAGTTAAATTCTGTACGTTTTACCGTTGGTTCTCAAATCGAAAAGAATAATCATATCGCTGCCGAAAAAATGGCTAATAGCGAATTTTACGATGTTAACGCGGTTTCGGGCGGCAGACTTATTACAGCAACTGAGTCCGACACAAAAAATATGAACACCATAATCAATAACGATTCATTTGCTTCAAATGTATGGGGATACTGCTCTGATGCTCTCGCCGAGCGCAATTACAAAAATATTGATAATTTTGAACCGCAGCTCGCGGAATCATGGAAACTTTCCGAAGACAAGATGATTTATCATATCAAGCTTAAAAAAGGCATTCTATGGCATGACTTTAAAGATCCTGTTTCCGGAAAAGAATGGAAAGATATTGAAGTTACCGCACACGATTTCAAATTTTACGTAGATGTAGTGAAAAATGAGAAGGTTGAAAGTCCCTTCCAGAGAATATATCTCCAGGACCTTGACAGGATTGAGGTGATCAATAACTATGAGTTCAACGTCGTATGGTCTAAAAAGTATATAAAGTCAGAGGAAACAACCCTCGGACTTTCTCCGCTGCCAAGGCATCTCTATTACACCTATGACGGACCGTTCGACCCGGTTAAATTCAACGAGGATCACGAACGCAATAAAATAGTTGTCGGCTGCGGCCCCTACAGATTCGTCAAATGGAATAGAAATTTAAGTGTTGTCCTTAAAAAATGGGAGAAGTATTATGGAGGCCGCTTCGGCGCTTCACCCTCTCTTGAATATATTGAGATAGACGTTATAAATCACCAGAATACACGCTTTCAGGCCATGCTCTCAAGAAAAATTGATATGATAAATTTCACCCCTGAACAGTGGATTTTTAAGACCAGTACGCCTGAATTCGACCCCGAAAAAGGCTTTATCCGCAAGTATAAATATCCCAGACGTGCTTATTATTATATCGGCTATAACCTCACAAAACCGCTTTTTCAGGATAAAAGGGTCAGACAGGCCCTTTCGCACTGCATAGATAGGGAGAGGATAATCAAGGATGTCTATTATGGACTCGGAAGAATTGTCACAGGCCCATTTTTCATTGACAGTATTTACTACGATAAATCCATAACTCCTTATTCTTTTTCAATAAAAAAGGCTCGCGAACTTATGAAAGAGGCTGGCTGGATTGACAGCGATAACGATGGAATTCTCGATAAAAACGGCGAGAAATTTGAATTTACAATCCTTCAGGTGGCGGGAAGTGAGATACAAAAGAAAATGCTCCCCATCATAAAAGAGGATCTGGAAAAGGCTGGAATCATAATGAAAATTCAGACCATTGAATGGTCCGTCCTGACGGAAAGGCTCGAAAATAAAAATTTTGAGGCGTGTACACTTGGTTGGACAGCAGCGCTTGTGCCGGACGAATATCAAATATGGCATTCAAGCCAGGCAGGCATAAAGGCCTCCAGCAACCACATAGGATTCAGAAACCCCGAAGCAGATGCGCTTATAGAGAAAATAAGGATATCATTCGATATGAAGGAAAGAATACGCCTCGCTCATGATTTTCACAGACTTCTTCATGAGCTTCAGCCCTATACCTTTCTTTTTACGCCGGATAACTTGATAGGAATGGACGCAAGATATAAAAATGTCAGAGTTTTCCCTCTCGGAATCCCAGACCGTATAACTTGGGTGCCGACAGATAAGCAGATGCCGCTTCCGGAATAAGCAGGCAGGAAGAAGCCTTGGAAAAACAGGGGATTCGTGGTATTAGTAGATGATATTGAAGAATGGGGGTGTTAAATATGGGATTATTCGCGTTTTTTATTCTTTCGGGGGCTTCATATGCGGCAGGAAATTTATTAATCGCTGCGGCGGCACCTTTGTCTATTTTCTATGAAAAAAAACTTTTTAAGGCATTGGTCAGGGTTTTCCTCATCGTGGGATTGATTTTTGTAATGTTTTCCCCGGCATCAATGTCCAAGGCTATCAGTGCCATTCTCATACTTTCGGTTTTCTCTCTTTTTTTCGCACTCCAGCTCGGCGCCGTAAAAATGGGTTTTACTCATATAGTAAGAATAATCATGGCACTATGCGCGCTTTTGGCGTTTTGGCAGGAACTGAAATACTGGAAATCTCCGTCTATTTCGTTTGTACCTGAAAAAATTTTTGTTCTCGGCGGCTCATTGAGCAGTGCGGAAGAAAAATTAAAGCTCAAGCCTTGGCCTGAGATATTCAAAGAAAACTCAAAGCTGAATGTCCTTAACTACTCCGTACCGGGCGCGCTTGCCAGTCATTATGTTGAAAAGGCGGAAGTTGTATATGGTGATAATATATTAGTTATAATTGAGTGCGGTGCTGACGATATAAAGATGAAAACGCCTCCTCCCGAATTCAGAAAATCTCTCGAAAGCCTTATGGCAAAAATAGCACGAACTGGAAGAATGATCTTAATTTTTGAAATACCCGAATATCCCGACACGCGCGGCGCTTATTCGAAGATAATAAGGGAAACAGCAGCGAAATTCGGCGCCCAGATAATACCCAGACGTCTTATTGCCAAGATTATCTATGAACACCAGAAAGAGTCCCTCGCCCTCGACCAGGAAGGGAATCTTAAAATAGCTAATTTAATTAAGTCATTCATTGCGGAAAACATGAATAACTCCAACAAAAGCCACGAAAATAAATAATTTACTCTTTTATTTTTCGCTTTAAAAACTATACTTGTGACAGGGTTTTTTGATTCAGGGAGAACTGTTTTATGAATTTTCCGTCTATCGGTATTACCGCCATGGAAAAAGAACTATCACGGTTAAGGCATGTCACGTCGGGAAAACTTCATTTACATCCTAGTTCCGTTCTCATTTTTGCAATAGATAAAGACAATACCGTACTATGGGCGAACGATAAGGCCGCCGAACTTTTCGGTAAAGACTTTTTAGAGAAAAAATGTTATTCCCTATGCCATGGAAATAAGACCCCTTGTAAAAACTGCATTGCCAAGGCGGTGATAAACGACGGTCATACAAGGCGGCATAAAAAAATCATTAAAACCTCACATAAAAAAAATTCCGCCTTTCTGGTTTCCGTCAGCGCCGAAAAATATGACGACAATGGCAGTATTACGACCGCAGCACTCAAAGTAATGATTGAAATACCGCATGAAATACCGGTATTCAACTCTAAAGTTCTTGTGGCAGAAGATAACAAGACCAATCAAAAATTGATTATAAAAATTCTTAAATCACTGGGATGCGAGGTTTGTATAGCCGAAAATGGTGCTGAATTGCTCGAAAGATTTATGCTGGACTCATACGATATTATTTTTACGGATATAGAGATGCCCGGAATGAATGGATACCAGGCTGCTCTTGAATTGAGAAAACTTAAAGAAAAAGATGGAGAAAAAATACCGGTCGTAGCAATATCTGCATATCATCCAGAAACCTGTGAAAAAAAATGTTTAGACTCCGGAATGAATGAATTTATTCCCAAGCCCTTCAATAAAGACGACATCATAAAAAGTCTAAAAAAACATATCAGACCTTGGGGCAACACTTAAGTTTATGTCTTTCCGGAAACCTCGGAAATAATATCTATAAATTCGTCCTTGGATACATCCTCAAGTCGTTTTCCCTTGGCTTTGAGCTTCTCATTGAACTTAATCGCCGTCTCAGCCATATGTTCATGGGTCTCTTCGGAGCCTCCCGCCAGATAAAAATTGTCTCCCTTGGTTATCCTTTTATGCCCGTCTTTGTTATCAAGTCCCACTCCGACAAGCAAGGCTTTTCCTTTTTTCGGATTTTGATTTTGTCTCGGCAATTCCATAAAAAAAGACCCTTTTTACATTTTTCACAAATTATGGTGATGTCCCAATTATAACACATCTTCCGCCCAATCTCAAGGAAAAGCAAGTTTTTTGAGGCAGACAGATTGAATTCCCCACAAATAACCGTATATTTCCGATTCGTTCACGTTAGCTTTTGGAGAACAAAATGATACTGATTCCCTGCTGGAACAAACTGTCTGTCGTGCGTCGCCCGGCGTAATACCGTACGCCGGGGTGTAACTCATTTTTAAATGATTCCTTTTCGTATCCAAACCATAAGTAGAGGTAGAACAATATAATGACAAAGAAGACAGAAAAGCCCATGAAGGGTTGCGAAATAGTAATTCGATGTTTGGAAAGAGCAAATGTTGATATAATCTTCGCTTATCCGGGCGGACAGTCCCTCGAGCTCCATCAGGCCCTCCAGAATTCATCCATAAGGGTCATCCTTCCGCGCCATGAACAGGGCGGAGCCTTTGCCGCAGGCGGCTATGCCAGATCCACCGGCAAAACAGGAGTATGCATGGCAACAAGCGGTCCGGGAGCTACCAACTTGGTGACAGGAATCGCCGATGCCTATATGGACTCAGTACCGGTAGTCTTTATTACCGGCCAGGTACCTTCCTCACTCATCGGAAGAAATGCCTTTCAGGAAACTGACATTATCGGAATAACAAGACCTATAGTAAAGCATAGTTACCTTGTACTTGATGTAAAGGACATCCCCTCTGTTTTTGCTGAAGCGTTTAAACTTGCAAACAGTGGCAGACCGGGTCCTGTAGTCATCGATATACCCAAAAATATTCAGCAAGCCGTCTGGGCTCCCGAATTCCACGAAGAAAGCATAAGTCGTGATTATGATTGCGTAAGACACTCCGTCAAAGAATCTGATCTCAAGGCCGTGAAACATGCTATATCACGCGCCAAGCGCCCTTGCATCTATGCTGGCGGAGGAATAATTATTTCCGAAGCTTCCCGTGAACTCGTCAAATTCGCCGAATCATATAATATTCCTGTTACAACTACGATAATGGGCATAGGTTCTATCCCCGAAGATCATCCGCTCTGTCTCATGTGGCTGGGAATGCACGGCACCGTTTATGCCAATAACGCCGCTAATGAATGTGACCTCCTTATAGGCCTCGGTGTAAGATTTGACGACAGAGTGACGGGTCCGACCGCCACATTCGCACAGGACGCTAAAATTATCCATGTCGACATTGATGTCTCTGAAATCAATAAAAATAAAAAAGCCGATATCGGCGTTGTTGCCGACGTAAAATCATTTCTTGAAGATCTGAACAAGGAACCTCTCTACAAGGACTACAAGGACTGGCACAATCAAATTGCCGAATGGAAGAAAAAGTTTCCCCTTAAATATAAGGTGAGAGAAAATGCCATTCAGCCACAGTTCGTAGTTGAAACTCTTTCGCGACTGACTGACGGCGAGGCCATAATTGTTACTGGCGTCGGCCAACATCAGATGTGGGCGGCACAGTATTATCGTCACAAATATCCAAGACATCACATTACATCCGGCGGACTCGGGGCTATGGGTTTCGGATTACCGTCCGCAATGGGCGTAAAAGTAGCCTGTCCCCATAAAACTGTCGTCAATATCGATGGTGATGGCAGTTTTCAGATGAACATCCAGGAACTCGGCACCATTCATAATGAGGACATCAACGTTAAAATGATAATCCTCAATAATCAACATCTTGGAATGGTCGCTCAATGGGAAGACCGCTTTTACGGCAGTGTCCGCGGCAATACCGTTCTTATAAATGAACGAGTAAACCGTCCTTATCCTGACTTTATATCAATTGCCAAAGGTTATCAGATACCAGGACGCGAGGTATACACAAAGGCCGAGGTTGAAGATGCCATAAAGGAAATGCTCACCTGCAAAGAGGCGTTCCTTTTGGATATTCATACCGGATATCAGGAACACGTCCTTCCAATGATTCCACCAGGCAAAACATATAAAGACATCATTTACGAGTGATTGACGAATAAGTGACGCATCATTGACGGAGCCCTTATTATTATGTCTGAAGGGCGTCAAAAGCACGCATTAGCAATGTGCTGGTTTTGTCTGCCCTGCAAGAAAACCGCTTGAAAAGGCCCATTGAAGATTAAAGCCACCACAGGGACCGTCGATATCAAGAACTTCCCCGGCAAAGAAAAGTCCTTTTACGATTCGACTTTCGAGGTTGTGCGGGTCAACATTCTTCAGGGATACTCCGCCTCTTGTTATCATTGCTTTTTTCCACGACTCGGTCCCGTCGATATGAATGGGAAGAGCGCTAAGAAGTTCTGAAAGAAGTTTCCGTCGTGATGCGTTGAAAGCTGCCGCCGTGGTTTCTTCCGAGATTCCTGCAAGATGACAGAGATTTTCCGCAATTTTTTGCGGTATTTGCATAGCAAGCAGTTTTCGCACCTGTTTTTTCCCGAAGTTTTTTTGCCATTCCATAAAGTCGACCAACCAGTTTTCCGCGGTTTTATCTGCAAAAAAGTTTATTCTAAATGGAATTTGGACGTGCTTTGCAAGAAGTTCTGACACATCACCGGCAAAATCTATTATAGATGGTCCTGATATTCCGTTATGAGTGAAAATCAGTTCTCCCCGTGAGGGTTTATTGCGGTATTTTGGAAGCTGAAGCGAAATCAACGCGTCCTTAAAGCTTATCCCAGGACATTCCCGCACCCACGTTTCGGAGCACGTCAAACCCGTCATTGCCGGAAGCGGTTTTACAATGTTGTGTCCCGTTTCAGCTGCAAGCTTGTACCCGGAGGTTCCTCCTCCAAGATTAGGATAGCCCATTCCGCCCGAAGCCATTATCAACTTTTCTGCCTTTATCATGCCGCTTGATGAAATAACACCTGAAATATGACCTTTTTCTATCACTGCCGACTTTATTTCCGTTTCATATTGAAATTCTACATTGAGACGGTGACATTCGGCGAGAAGTGCCTCCAGCACATCTGAGGCCTTTTTTGAAACAGGAAAAATATGGAAGCCGTCGCTGACTTCAGTCTTTACACCACACGATGCCAGAAATTCACGGAGTTTTTCGGAGGGAAATAGTTCAAGTGCGGGAAGGGTAAAGCGGCCGTGCTTCCCCAAATAGGAGCAAAAATCCTTTGGATTTAATATATTGCTTATATTACATTTACCGCCCCCGGACGCTAAAAGTTTAAGTCCGGGGCGCATGAGTTTTTCGCATATAAGAACGCGGCGGCCTAAAGATGCCGCCGCTATTGCCGCCATCAATCCAGCCGGGCCTGATCCGACAACGATTGTTTCTATTTCATGAATCATAAAATCCCGTTATCTCAGGCATCAATGCAACAATTTTGGTCCGGCATTATTTTTTGGATTTTTTGGACTTCTTAGCTTTTTTCTCTTCCTTATCGGCAGCCTTTTCGTCTTTCTTGTCTTCCTTATCGGCAGCCTTTTCATCTTTCTCATCTTCTTTATCAGCAGTCTTCTCGTCTTTCTCGTCTTCCTTATCAGCAGTCTTCTCGTCTTTCTTATCTACTTTTTCAGTATCCTTAGTTTCGCCTGCTTCTTCAGTACTTGCCCATTTTCTTACATTTTCGATATTTTCTTGAACTTTTTTATATTCTTCATCAAGTTTTGCGGTGTCCGCTCCCTTTTCTTTCGCCTGCTTTATCTTTTTATCCATAGCATCAAGCTTTTTAGTTAGGCCTTTAATCATTCCTTCGGACTTTTTTGTTAACTTCCCCTGTATATTATCACGTTTTTTGCTGAGCTTCTCAATTACTTTTTGATCGGGATTTTCCTTGGACTTAAATTCCTCTATCTGCTTATTAAGACTCTGTACTTCCTTTACATCCTTTTCGAACGGGTTTTTGTCAGCAGCCGAAAGATTGAAGTTCAACGCAACTACCGCAATCACCGTGGCGAAGAGAGAAATCTTTTTCATTTTCATAAGTCCTTTCTAATAAATATATCTTTACATTAATATTCCTTATATTTTTAGAAAATCAATTATTTCCAATTAATATTTGTTTCTCCTGAAAGACTTTTATATTGCACACTGTATTGGATGGTCCCGCCAAAAGTCTGTGGCCTGATAAAATCGCACACGTAAAAACCTTGCCAACTGGAATACATCGGCTCATACTCGATTTATG
>MHBG01000037.1 GCA_001804785.1 Lentisphaerae bacterium GWF2_45_14 | reverse complement strand
ATTTAACTGCTATGTCCATTTACACAAAAAAATTTACATACTCCGAACGGAGATTTTTGCCACCAGCTCTGATAACTATTTTTTCTTGAGTTCCACAAGCATATACCAGCGTCCCAGCATGTTTATCGGCAAAGATCCATTTTCCATTTTCATTGCTCTGTCATACCAGATGTCATAGGCGCTATTATACCCGGGGAATGTGATTTCAGCTTTTTGAATATCTTTTGAAAGGTTGCATATGACCGCAAGCGTTTTTTCTTCAGAAAGCACATAAAATGAAACCACTATATTTTTGTTTGTTGACGTATAATTTTTATTATTGTTAAAGCGGATGAATTCTGCTTTGTTTAACTTATCTCCATATATTCTGTTTCTTATTGCGAGCATCTGTTCCACGCTTGTCGAATAGCATTGGCCCGGACTGCTTATGATATCATTCAAAATCATCCTCCCAAGCATGCCTATCGTTGGTTCAAAGCCCGCTATGCCGGAGTATTTAGAATCTATCCGGCTTATAACCGGCAGATTTATTACGCCCACTCCTTTCTGATGAGGATTGAACTCTGTTTCATATACTTCCTGAGGCATTTCGTCTGTATAGTAGTAAGGGTTTTTTGCCAGTTTGCCTGTCAGGTGTTCTCCGGGGTACCAGAAGTCTCCTAGTCCATGTATAGCAGGGTTATAAACAACATGTCCATGGTTGACAAGTCTCTTATTGTATTTTCTACATATTTTTACTGTTCTCATCAGGCATTCACGAATTCCTATTGTTGTAATTTGATAAGGAATCTGTCTTCCAAAGCTGTCGGTGAAGCTACCGTAACTATTTCGGCTGGTATTGTGAAACGGGTACACAAGGTCATAGTAAAGGCCTCCTATCTCATTTTCCTTTCTGGACAGGTACGTTTCCACTTTATCGGCAAAAAAGTCGCAGAAAGCTTTTGTCGGAGCTAGGGGCACCTGCATGAAATCTGCCAATTCTCCTTTTTCATCTTTATGCTTTGCTGGGAATACGGCTTCTTTGGGAACAATCCATGAGTCATAAAAATATTTTACTACGGCTTCTTTGTCTGATAGTCCGGTGGGGCTGGAATATGGGAAAGCCAGATATCCTTTCATTTTAAATATTTCCAGGTCTTTCCTATAAGTTTTGCCAGGGATTAGAGAACAATTCATTTCAAAAGTTTGTCCCCACCATCCAACGGGAAGTGCCGATGGAGGCTGTGTGCTGGACCATCTGATGGTCCTGAAATCTTTTGGCAGAGGTCTTGTCGGTGTGGCTATAAAACCAAATGAGTATTTTACATCTTCGGGGAGAATTACAGGTTCTGATATAATGTTTAGTTCAACTTCCGTTTCATTTTTACGATGATACACATGTATGGGCTTCGAATCCTTTGAATATGCCCAGTTCCCTTCATTTTCAGGTACCCAGCAGAAGCCGTCGACATCGCCCATAAGCCATATTGTGCTGAAATCATAAATGGAATTTCCTTTCCAGTCAAAGAAATTTCCTTTTTCTTCAAATTTATTATAGAGGGGGGTTGTCAGATATTTTGAAAATTCAGATTTTACGGCGTATTTTACCTTCATTGAATTTATTTTTGTGCCTTTAGGTCCGATGGAAAATTCAATACGACTGAAACCGTCAAACCAGACGGTGTTTTTGTATTTTATTTTGATATCTTCAGCATTTCCGGAGCCTTCAAAAATGAGATAGTCGTTTCTTTTTTCGGTTACTTGGGGAGTTCCAAAAGAGGCTTCCGTACCGTTTATCAGCAATTTTACGGGCTCCTGCAGTAATTCGTTTCCGCCCGATATTGCTTTTTCAATAAAGGGACCGTTAAATATATAGGTCCTGTTCCATGTATTTACAGTATTTTTATCTATGTTCATAGGACTCCAGGGCTGTGGGACAAAATCTTCTTTTCCGAAGTTATTATGGAGCCATGAAGTATCTGGTTTCAGTATTTTTTCATTAAGGCTGATTGTTTTGTCGCTGATATTGTCCTTTAATGTTACTGAGACTGATATTGTTGTTTTAGGCAGCGGGATTCCTTTTATTATTCTTTCGACATGAAGAGATTTTAGGGTATTGTCTTTTTCTGAAAAAAGAATTTCCTTCCCGTCTGAAACTACTATTGTCACTTCACCCTTGTTACTTCTGAGTGTGTCTATCCATTCTGTAGGAATGGCGTTTAAGTCTATGCTGAGCCGTGCGGAGTCAATTTTCCCATTTCCAGAATCTATCCCTGATACTTCAATGGTGGATATCTTTGCATTTGAGGCTTTTTCTCCGGAATCTTTTAGGAAGTTTTTCTGTATTTCGCCAGCAAAAAGCGCTCGTGAGTAGATTTTTATGTCATCTATAAGGGTCAGGTCTTCGTATGACTCCAATGGGATATTATCTTTTTTTTCCTGCCAGAGAATAGGATTTATGAGAATGCGTCCTTCTTCCAGTTTGCCAATCGCGGCTTGGTCGTATTGTGTTGAAGAGGCTTTTTCTCCATCGACATATGCCGTCATTGTTCCGCTTGCCCATGTGCAGTCTATTTTATGCCATTTTTTCTGCTGGAATGAGAGACCATTTATTTGGCACGTGGATTTATTTAAGAGAAAAGTAAAATAGGGTCCTTCCATGTACTTGTATACGGTTATGAGTCCAGGCTGTTTTTTTTCTGTTTTAAATCTTACGGAAACAAGATGCTTGAATCTTTCCCGCGATATAGCACTGGTGCCTTTGGGGTTCCAGTTATCTGCTTTAAACCAGAACGAAACCGTTCCTTCCTGAGGACTAAAGTTGTCTTTTGCGTCGTATTCCAGTCTTTCTCCTTCTTTCCTTAGGTAGGCGCATTCTCTGTCAAACCCAGGTTGTACACGCAGTTCTAGGGACTCGTCAACTCCTATGGCGTCCCTGCTTCCTTTCGCGAAGTCGGCTTGGACTATCCGCTTGTCAAATGTTGTACAGAAAAGAAGTCCTCTTTCCTGTGAGAAGTCTTCTTTATCGGCTTTTATCGAATTCGCAAGCATAAAAACCATAACAAGCAGAATTGTTTTTTTTAACATAAATATTCCTTTTTTGTTAATATATATTTTTTAATCAGAGAGTTGCGTGTTTGACGTATAAGCGATTGGAAGGTATGGATTCATTTTGCCGTTTTTTACATGTCCGTCTGTGTACAAGATATTTGTTGAACTTCCGCTATGTGGCATTCCTGTCGCTTGCCACGGAGAGGCTAATTGGATATTCCCAAGCCAGTTTGCCACCGCCGCGTGATAGTCAGGGTTTATTCCGTCCCATACTAAACCGTTTTCCGAAGTTTTTTTTATCGAATTAATTTTTATAAGCTGCTCGGCGGACGCCCTGCAAATGTCAGCATTGACCAGATAATTTCCAGGATAACAGCTTAATCCGCTGTTGAGTGAGCCAAAGTTTTTTATGCTTTGTGCTGGACATATGAAAATTTGGAATGGTTTTAGCTGCTCGTCTGTCATTTCTGAAGGGGTAGCCGTTTTTGCATCTTCCCATGATTTAAATTTCGTACAATAGGGGGCAAGTTGATGTTGCCAGGCATATATGACCGTAGCACCTTCCAGGAATACTGAGTGGGGATAATATTCATTATAATCATTGGCATACATGTTTGCCGAATATCCAAGTGTTTTCAAGTTACTGGCGCAATTTATCTGTTTTCCCATGGCTTTGGTTTTCTGTAACGCTGGCAGAAGCATGCTTGCAAGTATGCATATAATAGTTATAACCACAAGGAGTTCAATTAGTGTAAAGCGGCTCCCTTTTACTTTTTTCATTGTTAACGTTCCTCTCTTATTCTTGCGCATGATTGTCTTTTTATTATTTTCCCTGTGACTATTTTTATCGGCAGATCCGCTCCTTTGGACGCTATCCTATCTATCAGCATTCTTGTTGCTTCTTCTCCGATTTCGGTATAAGGGATTCTTAGTGTTGTTAACGGCGGAGTGAAGTTTTCGGTGCCGGGTGCGTCATCGAATCCGGCAATTGATACATCTTCCGGTATTTTAAATTTTAGGTCCATGGCCGCTTCCATTGCCCCGAGTGCTTTTATATCCGTGTCTGCGAATACGGCAGTCGGAGGTTTCGGCAGGCGGAGCAATCTTTTCATAGCGTTGTAAGCGTCTTCTTTTGAGGCCAGCCCCCTTATGCAGTATTCTTCTCTGAACGGGATAATGTTTGCGTCCAGAGCGAGGCGGTATCCTGCGTATCTGTCGGCATGGAAATCTTTTCTGTCTCCGCCAAGTAACGCTATTCTCTCATGCTTAAGTTCTTTTATCAAGTAGGACATCAAATTATATACGCCCATTGTCGTTTCTACCGCAACTGCATTAAAATCTATTGACAGGTCACGCCTGAGGTCCACTACGGTGTAGGTCATTGGCTGCATTTCATAAAGTTTCTCTATGAAATTCATCAACGGGGAAAGAAATACAGCCTTGATGTCTTTATTTTTTTCAGCTATCTCCCCTATTTCCTCAAGTTCCCTAATCTGGACAGGTCCCGGCCAGGTATTGATTATGCCTTTTTGTATTTTGTCATAAACAAACCAGCTTATTGGACTGGCTTTTCTTGGCTGGAGGGCTGTTTTTATTCCGCTTATGTATAATACTTCCCCTGTCAGATTACCAGCGGTGAGAGGCGGAATGCATTTTATCGTAGTCCCGTAACCTCTGGTTCTCTCAAATATGCCGATTCCGGCTAGGTCTTTCATTGCATGCGAAACAGTAGCATAGCTGGCGCTATAGATTTTCATTAATTCTTTTTCCGTATGGAAAAAATCTCCCGCGGCAAAGCGGCCTGAGCGCAACTCGGCTTTGATCTCATCTTTTATCTGTTGGTATCTTTTTTTTCCCATAACCTGTATTATACCCACAAATATAGATTTTTCAATCATATTATCCTATTTTTATAGATGTTTTATGGATGTATTTAGTTTGATATTTTTCCCGGTTATATCTCATTTTCCTAATTGCCATGGATTGCATGAGCCCGATTCCGGAAAAGATTGACGGGCTCCGCCAGCCGGGTGCCGCGGATTTTCGAAGGCACTGTCCGCCAAACAAGCCAAAATTTTCCACATTTCAGGGGTTGCCTCTTTGGGGAAGTGTGGCATTTTAACAGGCAACTGAATAATGGAAGGAAAAAAGTACAATGGTAGTCATCAAGACATCACTCGGAGACATAGAACTGGAGCTTTTTGAAAAGGAAGCGCCCGGAACCGTGGCGAATTTTCTTGAATATGTGGATGCCGGTCATTATAACAAAACGATATTTCACAGGGTTATCGATAATTTTATGATACAGGGCGGCGGTCTTGACGTGTCGTTCGAGGAAAAGGCGACAGGAAAGCCGATAGCGAATGAGGCTTCTAACAGGATCAGCAACAAGTGCGGCGCAATCGCGATGGCCAGGACGAACCAGGTTCACAGCGCGACGGCTCAGTTCTTTATAAATATAAAGGACAATAACTTTCTTGATTTTCAGAACGAGACACCGCAGGGATTCGGATATTGTGTCTTCGGCAAGGTAACAAAGGGAATGGATGTGGTCGATAAGATAAAGTCTGTCGAGACTCATACCGTGGGCTATCATGATGATGTGCCCGTCGAAAATGTGGTAATCAATGAGATATGTCGCAAAGAAACCTGAAGAAAAAGCACTGCTGGCGTTTCCTGACTTGGCCCCGTTCCCGGGGCCGGTATACATAGTCAGGTGCGCGAGGCGCTCTATAGGTTTGTTTGTTACTGACGATATTGCCGTCCTAGTGCGCGCCCCTTTGCGGACCACTGGGAAATCGATAGCTGATGTTCTTAAAAAGAACCGTTCGTGGCTTGAAGCGAAGCTTAGCGAGGCTGTCCGAATAAAAGAGGAGTCTGCTCCGAGTGAGTTTTACGATGGAGCTCTTTTTCTTTTTCTGGGCAAGGAATATCCGCTGCGCGTGACCCGCAGGGCGGCAAGGTTTTTCAGCAAAGAACGGGGTTTCGAGATATCGGAAAGTTATCTTGGAGAAGCCCGGAAAATGTTCGAGTCATGGTATAAGCACCAAGCTGACAAGTTGTTATGTGCCCGAGTGTTGGAACTGGGTGCGGCTTTTGACCGGAAGGACATCGCGCCGCGGATATCGTCGGCAGGTACAAGATGGGGCTCGTGTAGCGTGTCGGGTTCTCTGCGGATAAACTGGCGTTTGATCCAGGCGCCACCCGAGATAATAGATTATGTTATTGTCCACGAGCTTTCACATCTCGTGGAGATGAACCACTCAGGACGCTTCTGGGAAATAGTCCGAAAATATATTCCGGATTTTATGACGCGGCGGAAGTGGCTGAGAGAGAATGGTCACAGGTTTGGGCGGATATGAAAATATGACTGTCGGCCAGAAGGCAACGCTGGAAAAAGTTCATTAATGCGTTATTATAGTATTTGTAGCCCCTCAAAAACAGGATAACAGCGAATAGGCATGAGCGTATTAATTAAGAAAAACACTTACAGTGATTCGGCTAAGTCTTTTGAAAAAAAGATGTTACTTAAGAAAATAGCCGAGACGAGCGACCTGCCTACCCCGAACGCACACATGGTGCGTATGCTTAAGCTCCTCAAGAATGAAAATGTCGAAATGAGCAAGATTATTCATGAAATAAATCAAGACCAGTCACTGGTCGCAAAAATTCTAAAAATGATCAACTCGGGTTACTACGGGATACGAAATACCATCACATCCGTCGACCAGGCCGTCAGTCTTCTCGGTATACTTAAAACAAAACAGCTTGTGTATTCAGCCTCGGTGATAGATTGTTTCGATGGCGGGGATGGCGGGGAATGGGCGCACGCCTATTCATCCTCTGTGCTGATGAGCGACCTTATGATGAACGATATATCAGCGGAGCAAAACCTTCCCATGACGGCATTGATGCATGACATCGGGAAGATAGTCCTCAAGAAGTATTCCCCGACCAAATACAAGATGCTGAAAAGTCATGTCGTTGATGATGAGATGACTCTGATAGAGGCGGAGCAGCAGTTCCTGCAGACCGATCATGCCGAGGCGGGTGCTTATCTTCTTAGGTGTTGGGGCATGGAGGAAAGCATAGTCGTTCCGATAGAGAACCACCATAATTACAATATGGTACCTGCCGAATTCGCTCTCGAAACTGCACTCTTACAGTTCGTAAACTGGGTGGATTGTGTGGCTCATGATTTGAAGCCGCCCCATTATCCATCCAGGGATTTCCTCAACAGCGTCGGAATAGAGGAGCTTGACCGCAACGAGTGGGTCAGTTTTCAGAGAAGCGTTATTGCTGAAATAGCAAAAAATCAATAATGATTTGAATTTAATGCGTTCGCGTACGATATTAAGGACATATAACAAAATTCAGGCGGTCATGCACAAAGCTATAAAAACAGAAACAATCCTTAGCCCCGATACCTCGAGAATACTCTTTGCCCCGTTTGCTCTGGACGATTTCGAGCTCGTCGAAACGATAATCTCCGACATTGCTACGATGGATGAAGCGGCCGCCGAAAAAGAGCTTTCCTCCATGAGCGGCGGTCAGCCGCCCGATGAAAGACTGAAGCTGTTCCTTAAAAAAACATATGACGATATAAAGGCCAATTTCAAACTGGTATTTTCGTTTTCCCCTGTGAAGGAACTCCTTGCGGGCTCGTATTTTTCAAAAGAATATTCCTTTGAAAGTGCGGGAATATCGTATCCTTCAATGATGTGGCACCCCGACCAGTCGGGCCTTTCTGACGGTTCCAGGCGATTCATTATGAGCCTTATTGCGAGGGGCGAGGGGAATAGCTCCATTATAACTTTCAGATCAGGAACCGTTGACAGCCAGACCCGCTTTTCTTTTGATAGGCCAAGTCCTAGGGTATTCATCCCGGACATTCAGCCGGACCCTTTTTACGAGAAGATACTTTTTTCAAAGAAGCTGGGCGAGATTGGCTTTGAGAATAACTTCACGAAGGCAGTGTTTGCTCCCCTTCAAGAGCATTTTACCTTTTCAGAGCTGACTTCTGCAGTCAGGAATACCCTTGGCGTTGGAAGCTCGACAGTCTTTATTTTCAAGGAAACGGCTGAAGCCATAATTGCACTCGCCAAATCCAATTTTAAACTAAATTACCCGCCCGAGAGCGATATTTCCGAAAGAGCATTGTTCCCAGCGTCAGCCCTTGAGCCGAACGGAACGGGGGACTGCCGCTTTGTCTCATTTACAGAAGATGACGGATCGTTGACACATTATGCCACGTATTTTGAGTACTATGGGCATACGGTCATTCCCCAGATTGTGGAGACAAAAGATTTTCTTTCGTTCAAAGTCAATACGTTGAACGGGCCCGAAATACAGAACCGGCAGCTTGCGCTCTTTCCCAAGAAAATAGAGGGATATTATGCGATGCTGTCCCGTCAGGACAACCGAAGCATATATATAATGTTTTCCGACCTCCTTCATTTTTGGTACACCAAAAAGCTGCTTATATCTCCCAAATACCCTTGGGAGCTGATAAGAATAAGCGGTTGTTGTCCGCCGATAGAGACCGAGGCAGGGTGGCTGGTCTTGACTCACGGGGTAGGAGCGATGAGAAAGTTCTGCATAAGCGCGTTTCTTCTTGATCTGCATGACCCGACCCGGGTTATCGGAAGGCTCAGAGAACCGCTGATGGAACCGGAACTCAGCGCGGCTTCCCCATATATGCCGGGTTTTATTTTTACATGTGGCGCGCAGGTACACAACGACAAGCTCATAATACCCTATTCTATTTCTGATTTAGCTTCGGGAATCGCTGTTGCCGACATGAGTCAGCTGCTTTCTGATCTTACTCGAAACGCCTGAAATAAAATATCCGTTTTAATCCTTATTTTTACATCTCAATGCCGTAGGAGTACAGTACTTCTCACTTGCGTTTGGGCTGGGATAAAATGCGTCAGGTTTTTCATTGACATGGAGCTCACTGCACGTGTGTACCCATCGCCGCGTCGACTGCTTTCAGAGCGTCTGATGCGGAACTGGTGATTCCGCCGCTATAGCCTGAACCTTCGCCTATCGGGTAGAGGTTTTTGACGTTGATTGATTCGCCGCCGGCATTGCGCAAAATCTTTACCGGCGCTGATGTTCGGGTTTCAGCGCCGAGGAGCATTCCATGCCCTGAGACGAAAAGAGGATAGTCTTCTTTCCATTTTCTAAAAGCAAGGGTCAGGGAGTCACAGATGAAATCAGGGAAGATATCGCGCATATCGGCAGGGACGCAGCCCATCTGGTATGAGGACGGGTTCAGTTCCCTTGATACTTTTCCTGTCAGGAAATCTTCGATTTTCTGCGCGGGAGCCGCCCAGTTGCCGCCGCCGGCGTTGAAAGCTTTTCGTTCTATCGCTTTCTGGAAGGTTATGCCGGAAAGCGGATTGCCGCGAGGATAATCGTTGGTATGGCAGGTCACTGTGATGGCAGCGTTAGAAAATGGAAGCCCTCTGTCCGAATAACTCATGCCATTGACCACGAGAAGTCCGTTTTCGGAGGACGCGTTAACGACTTCGCCTCCGGGGCACATGCAGAATGAATAGACGCCCCGCATTTTTTCCCTGTCGGTATAAGTGAAGGAATAAGTTGTTGCGCCCAGTTGCTGATTGTGCTGATACTTTTCTCCGTAGCGCATAAGATTTATGATTTCCGCCGGATGTTCGAGTCTCACACCAACGGCTATGGGTTTTTGTTCCATGGCGACACCTTTTCCATTGAGCATCTCAAAAGTATCGCGCGCCGAATGCCCGACGGCCAGATAGATCATCGGCGAAAGGTATTCATGCACGCCATTTATCACGATGCCGGAGGCGGTGCCGTCTGAAATAATGATATCAGTCATTTTGCTGCCGTAATGGATTTTTGCGCCGCGTTCGAGCAAATACTGACGCATATTCCGAACTATTCTGCAAAGCACGTCCGTACCGAGATGAGGTTTTGCGACGTATGCTATATTCTCCGGCGCACCGAAGCGGATGAAAGTCTTTAGGACTTTGTCCGCGCGGGTCGAATTATTGACACGAGCGAAAAGTTTGCCGTCGGAATATGAGCCGGCGCCGCCCTCTCCGAACTGAATATTGGATTCGGTGTCAAGCCCACGTGTCTTTATAAAATTAATGATATCGTTCGAACGCTCTTCTATCTTTTTGCCGCGTTCGAAAATCAACGGCCTTGCGCCGCGCCCGGCCAGTTCAATTGCTGCAAAAAGCCCGGCGGGTCCGAGTCCTATGACAATCGGGTGTTCTTTGAGTGTGTATTTTGAAACACACGGTTCGCTTGCTTCCATGAACAGGGAATATCCCTGCTTATTATTGAAGTCTCCGGATATTCTTAGAGCAAGCGAGAGCTTGTAGTAGAACTGTTTTGCGTCTTTTATATCCAGCGATTTGCCGAGAATCTTCAGGACTTCAATATTTTCAATTCCTATTTCCAGTTTTTCCGAGACTGCGCGAAGATATTGAGAAATAGAGTCTTTCTCAATCGCGATTCTGACATTATTTATTATGATATCCAAAAAATCGGCCGCCGCATTCTGTGTAATAGTATTTCTGCCTCAAGGTTCTATTTTCTCAGGGCATGAAGACTTAAATCTTAGTGTATTCACTGCAGAGAAGATAACGCGAAAATTCATCTTCTTCAATTTCGGGGAATCTTCCGGCCGGAGCGTAAAAACGGTTGTCGCCGTGGTCGTCGTTGACTTTTGAAACTTCGCCCAGCAGCACTTTTCCGCAACCTTTCTCGCCCCAGAACTGATGATACTGTCCCGGCGAAAGCGTAATGCTCTCTCCCTGTGTCAATCGGATAATCGTACCGGGCTGGGCTGTATAGTTTCTTCCATCAATTGAAAGTTCGACGGGGGTATTCGCAAAATTTCCGCTCTCGTCCGAGTTATAAAGTTGAACGAGCAGATTTCCTCCCCCGCGGTTGATTATATCCTCCATTTTCTTCCAATGGAAATGAAGGACGGTTATCTGCTCCTCCTCGGTGACCATTATTTTTTCCGCGTAGGGTTTGGCATATCGGCCGTTTCCGATATTGCCGTTCCTGAGCGTAAAAAGAAGCAGTCCGCTTTTAATGAAATTTCCGCTGCCGAAATCCGTAATGTCCCATCCGAGCATATTGTCGCGTATTTCATCGTATTCGTCGCCTTTTGTAAGCCACTCTTCCGGGCTCCATCGGGCGAAGGGCGGCAGCTTAAAATTCATTTCGTCCATGAATTCGAGTCCCGCCCTTATTTTTTCATTTATTTCCGAACGTTTCATTCTGATTTCTTCCATACCTGCTGATTATTAAAACAATTCATGCGGCTCCAATATTGTTGGTAAGTCCATGGTCCGTTGAAAAGTTAATGATAGTATCGCAGTTTTCAGTTGTTGTCAGGCGATGAGCAATCATTATTATGGTCAACTTCCCATGAAGTGTTTTAATCGCATCGACAAAAGCCTTTTCTGTTTCATTGTCGAGCGCGGCGGTCGCTTCGTCGAGGACAAGAACTTTAGGGGAATGATAGAGGGCTCTGGCTATTCCTATCCTCTGTCTTTGCCCGCCGGAAATGCGCACTCCTTTTTCCCCTATATGCGAGTTAATGCCATCGGGGAGTGAGTCTATAAAATCGAGTATCTGTGCTGTTTTGAGACATTCCCTGACACGTTCGTCATCTATCAGGTCGTCTCTGACGGCGAATGCCACATTCGCGCGGACAGTGTTGTCTGTGAGATATATGGTCTGTGGAACATATCCTATACTATTTTGCCAAGATTGCAGGTTTTCTTCAATGTCTCTGCCGTCAACCATAACGGTGCCGGAATCGGGCTTTAATAACCCAAGGATGATATCTACAAGGGTTGTTTTTCCGCATCCGGTAAGGCCTACGATGGCTACCGAGGCTTTGCAGGGGATTTCAAGAGAGTATTTGTTAAAAATATTCCTTTTCGTTCCATCATAGGCAAATGTTATTTTTTCAAGGCTTATCTTGTCCTTTAGTATTATGGACTCCCCTGCGGGGTTCTTTTTTTCATGTTCTATCTGGGTAAGGTCTATAAATATTTCATCAAACGAAAACACTGTTTGCCGGATTCTTGCCAGATTGTATTGTATTCTTGACATTGACGGCATAAGCCTGATCATCGAGACCGCCAGGAGTGTAAGCGTCAGCAAAACAGACCCCATTGACATTCCGGAGTGGACGAAAACGGCTAAAGTGCCCATCCCCAGGATTACGACAAGCGCCTCTATGGAGAATCTGGGAATCTGTCCCAGAAAATATTGCATCATCATCGAATGGTTACACATCTGCTGTTGCTTTGAATGCTCTGCACAGAAGAAATCTTCTCCGTTGCGGACTTTACATTCTTTGACCGCCCCGAGTCCTTCCATCATATATTGAAGGCATTTTATTCTATGCACCTGCATTTCCCTGCCGGTTTGAAAATTTAATGACCTCAAGGGGTAGTACATGCCTATCGAAATCAGAACGGTAATGCCTGTAAGGACAAGGGTCGTTACTGGCGAGAGAAATAGCAGCGTAACCATTATGACAGCGATTACCGATAATTCAGTCATGAGAATCATGGTCGGCATTAGTACGCCATTGCTTATTGATACGATAAGCTCGATGTTCCCGATAAGATGGGAGGAATTGTGTTTTAAATGGAAAGAATATGGTGTGTGAATGTAATTCTCGAAAAGCCTGTCCGAGAGCTTTGCCGATTTGTTGAATATGAATGATGACTGGACATAGGCAAGAAACAGCAGGAACAAGTTCTTTCCCACATACAAAACTATGATTATCACACAAAGCGTTATGATAAGACTTCCATGCGAAGACGGCTGTACAATGTCAGAAATCATCTTCAAATACTTGTTTTGCTCAATCAGGTCGGGTTTGCTGACCAGCGCTACAACAGGCATGATAAAACCGATTCCGAGTATCTCCATGAAAGCGCCAATTGCCATCATCACGACGATAAGCACCATCTTGGCTTTTTCCGTCCCGATGAGTAAGTACCATATTTTTCTCAATAAATCGAACATTTTTAAGACATCCAGTACATGTTGGGTTTTCTTTTTAGCGAGGCGGGAAGATAATTTTTTGACATCGACGGCGTTTTGTCATAAAGGCAAATTATCAGAGCCTATCTCCACGTTTTTCAGCCTGTTTTTTCAATCTTCGTCATATTAGTCGTTCCTTGAATCGAGAGAGAGCGCCTTCAATTGCAGGTAGTTTCGGCAGACCCTTGCGGGCTTCGCCTTGTCACATACATTGGAGGAAATGCAACGTTTCCGCCGATTACGATACCAGTAGGGTCAGTAAAGTCAAGCTTTTTTCTTTTTTTGAGTCCCGGATAATCGCATTGTGAGGACGCCGTTCTTTCCATAAAAAAATACGCCCGAAATCAGCTTGGCAACGTGATTGAAAAACCTCAGGGTAGTATTCCTTGTTAGAGGGACTCTGTTGAAAGCCGGGAAGAAGCACCGTATCTTTACAGTGACTTTTTCCCAATTGAAAAGATGTTTTTTGAAGCTGGTTTCAAAAATAAAAATGCTTTTAAAAACGCTTAATGCAGTGCCATTCCCGACTGCGCCCTGTGCTGCTTGCAACACAGGGATGTGCCGGTTTTACTTGCCTGCATATTTGCCGATGATAGGGGCGAGGCGTTCTTTGATTTCTTTTGTTATGTATTGAGGATTGGTGATTATGGCACCGGCGAGTGCGCTGTGTGCGGGGCTTTCTTCGAGCTCTCTGGCCATTGACGCGGCGTTGGAGACTATCAGTTTAGCGAGCTTTACATTTGACTGGAAATTCGCAATCACCATGTCAATCGTAACATGTTCGTGATCGGGGTGCCAGCAGTCGTAGTCGGTAACCATTGCGACGGTGCAATATGCGATTTCGGCTTCGCGTGAGAGCTTGGCTTCTGCGAGGTTGGTCATTCCGATTATGTCGTGTCCGAATGAACGGTAGACGAGTGACTCGGCTTTCGTCGAGAATGCGGGGCCTTCCATATTTACATATGTTCCGCCGCTGACGGACTGCGGTCTTTCATCCTCGGGAAGAGAGGCTATTGCTGTATCGGATGCTTTTTTAGCGAATGCTGCGAGTTTCGGGCAGACGGGATGTCCGAAGCCGATATGGGCGACGATGCCGTTACCAAAGAAGGTGTGCTCGATGCCTTTTTTTGTTCTGTCGAAATACTGATCGGGGATTACAATGTCTTTGGGGCGCAGATTTTCCTTCAAGCTTCCGACCGCGGAGATGCTGATAATGTGCGTTACGCCTAACTTCTTCATCCCTAGAATATTGGCTTTGTGATTGAGTTCGCCGGGAAGTATGGTGTGTCCCTTGCCGTGCCGCGGGAGGAATACGAGTTCCGCGCCGTTGAGTTTCCCTGTTATATATTCATCGGACGGGTTTCCGAACGGGGTTTCTATCTTAAATGTTTTGAGCTCGCTGAATCCTTCAATCTGATAAAGTCCGCTACCGCCGATTATCCCTAATTTCATAATCAATCCTTTTTGTTACTGAATGTGCAAGATATATTCCCTTGGCCGGATTTGCAATGACGGACTTTCTTTAAGGGGCTTAAAAGTGAAGATTGATTATCTCGACAAGATGTATCTTTCGAGGATTAAGCGGTTTTAGGCGCAAATTCAGAAAATGAGACGCAGTTTCCAACGATGACTGAAAGGGGAGTAAATGAAAAGGGAATTTTTTCTCTTTCCCGAAAAGGAGATACTCGTTTTGGAAAAGAAGTTTACGTGATCCGGCTCAGAGTTCCTTCGTCAGGGTTACGACATTTCCTTTTTCGTTGTAGTCCGGTACATATCCGTATGCCTTTAGTAGGTGTATGCCTCTTCCGCTGGGCCGAGAAAAGTCGCCTGTCGATTCCGGCAGTCCTTTCCAGTTAAAGCCGTCGCCCGAATCCTCTATTCTGATTTTCATGACCCCGCCTTCCAGTGATATCGCAAGCTTGGTCTTTAGCTCTTTGACAAGTTTGTTTCCATGCTTTACGGCGTTTGAAAGCCCCTCGTGAAGGGCAAGTCTGAAGGCAAATATATCTATCTGAAGGTTGTGTGATTTAATGAAGGATACTGCTTCCGACACTATTTTTTCGAGCATGTTCAGGTCGGACGGAAAGACTATTTGCATTCTTTCCCCGTTGTTTATTTTTTCGATTTCCCCCATAATCAAACCTCTATGCCCAAGATTACTATATCGTCAGTCGGTTGCCGCAGTGAAGGGTAGAAATGGTTTTTTATATTTCTTACAGCATCATGCAACGGCACGTCAATGCACTTGTCGGCGCATTCTTTAATTGATTCGATGCTTTTTGTCCAGAGTAGTTTTTTCTCTGAATTCTCCACAAGTCCGTCCGTATATAGGAAAAGCCTGTCTCCTTTCTGGACTTTTATGGTATATTCGTTCATCATTGCGCCAGCGTAGGCTCCCAGAATATCACTTTCGGAAAGTATTACTTTCGGGACGCCGGAAAGTGGCACAAAGAGGGCAGGGGGATGACCCATGTTTACCATCGATATGGAATTGGTGTGTCGGTTCAGCGTGATGTAACATGCTGTGAGATATTTATCTTCTGGAAGAATGGAAAGAAGCACGCTGTTTACCATGCTCATTGTCTCGTCCACGGTATATATCTGTGAACAGTTCTGTCTTATAAGTGCTTTTACTGAGGCGGTTATAAAACTTGTACCAATGTCGTGTCCCGACACATCGGCTACAAAATAAGCGTGTGTATGGTGGTTAATTCTTATGACATCATAAAAATCCCCCCCGGCTTCATGTAACGGTGAATAGTAAACCGAAAAATTCGCCTCCGGCATTTCTTCCGGTGATACCAGCATCGCCTGCTGCGCCGTTTCGATCTGTTTAAGCTTTTCCCGCTGTGTTTCGATGAGAGCATTTGTCGCGATATTGAGTTTTATGTGAAGTCTTGTCCTTGCCCTTATTTCCAGCGGATGGAAGGGCTTTGTTATGTAGTCGACAGCGCCAAGTTCAAAGCCCGAAACTTTCGACTCAATGTCGGAAAGAGCCGTAAGGAATATGACTGGTATTGATGCCGTAGACGGGTTGCTTTTTAGCTTTGTTATGGTTTCGAAGCCATCCTCTTCCGGCATCATTATATCAAGCAGTATAATATCCGGTTTTTCCTCTTCAGCTATTTTTCGTCCACTGCGGCCATCTTCAGCAGTCAGGACATTATACCCGGAGTTTAAGAGGGTTTTTTTTAATATCATGACGTTGGTGGGAGTATCGTCAATCACCAGGATAGTGAATGACTTCATTGACTCTATGGCGTTTGTTCCCCGGTTCATCTTCAGGGCATCTCCTTATTTTCCCCATGGAAAACTTTTTTAATTGCCTCGCCTAATGATTTTTCGTCAAAGGGCTTTTGCATGATATCGTCTATACCGGCCTGGTAAGCGGACTCGTTATCCTTTGTCTCATTCTGGGTCGTAACCATGATTATCGGAAGCTCTTCATTGTTGAATTTTTCTCTTACTTTCAATGCAACATCGATGCCTGTGAGTTCCGGCATGTTCAAATCTGTTATCAGCAGGTCCGGCTTTTCCTTTTCAATGGCCTCGAGGAGTGATGATGGGAATTCAAAGAGGCAGGGGTCGAATCCCAAGCTGTGCAGTGTGGTGCGATAGACATTGAGTATCATTCTTGAGTCATCGACGACGAATACTTTCTTTCCTGAATTTTTCTTTTCAGCTGTTTTTTGTATTTTTGAAGCCATGGCTTTGTGGCTGTGCTTTATGAGGAGTTTCGAGAAATGCCTTGTTACATCATGGTGGGCCTTGTTTTTCAGATATGCGAGAGCCAGCTTTTTTATGGGCTCATCGTTTATAAGATCAAGAAAAATATTATCGGATTCCGAGTCAATCACCACCCGGATTATGTCGAAGGGGTCATTTTCCTTGTTTTTGAGCAGGTTTCTTATTCCGGCCGCAAGTATCTGTGTGTAGTTGTGATTAATGGCTTTTGCCGCCGCCATTCTCACGTTTTCCACGGGGTCGGCAAGTCCCCCCGCGAGGACGTATGATTCTTTTTCCAATGGCAACATTCCGAGCGCCTCGTATGCGGCGAATCGAACGTTAGGATTTTTGGGTTCGTTGAAGAGCAGTTTTCTGATTGGATTTATGGCGCTTTTGTCGCCGATCGAACCCAGTGCGTTCAATGTATGAATCAGTAAATCGGGATCATCCTGAGTGAGATTGCTTATCAGGATAGGGACAGATTTTTCCCCGATATTTATCATCTTAGTTTTGCCATAATTTCTTATTATCGCGCTGTGTGAGACAAGTGTTTCATTTAGCTTTTCAAGCGAGACAGAGTCCTGCACCTGTGCGAAGACATCTATTATCAGCAAATCCAGCTGGGTGTCGGTGCCCATTCTTTCGGATAATCTTGACAATGCGCCAGGCGTGGCAATCTTGCGAAGAGCCTTGACGGCGGCGAGTATTATTTCGCGGTTGTTGGAGTAAAGATGGTCCGTTATTATATTTACCGCTTCTGAAGAGCCAATGTTGCCAAACGCATTCAGTGTAGCGATGATTGTCTCGCGGTCGGTATTCATATTTAATATATTGATAATTGACTGCAATGCTTTTTCACAATGGAGTTCTCCGGCTATGTCGATGAAAAACTTTTTATTTTGCATGGTCTTATGGTTTTGAAGTGCTTCAGCGAGTCTTTCCGGTGAGATAAGGAACTTCGATATTAAGATTGCCTTAAGCTTTTTTATGTCCGGGCAGAGATGGTAATAGTCCGATGCAATCATGGACAGGAGAGGTATGCTGTATTCGTTGTCGCCCGAGCCGAGTTCCTCTATAACGCGCGCCCTTGTCTTATCGTCGAGCTTGTCAAAATAATTCAGAAGTACCCTTGCTTTGATAGGGTCCTTCCGGTTTACGGTATAAATAAGTTCTTCTACATATTCTTCCAAATTTATCTGCATCGGCCGCCATCCTTAAGTTTTCTGGTAATAAATCATACTACGGAATTCTTTTTTAGCAAACCTGTCAGTCACGCCTAGCAGTGATTCCGTGGAGCCTATCATCAGGGAGCCATTCGGAGTCAGCTGGGTGCCCAGCGCGTCGAAAAGCTTTCTCTTGTCTTCCATAGAAAAGTATATTGCCACGTTCCTGCAGAATATTATATCGAATTTGCCGAGCAAGGTAAGTTGGAGGGGGTCGAGGAGGTTGATCTTCTTGAAAGTCACCATTGCCCGGATTTCCTCCTTTATCACCCAGTCATCTCCGACAGGATGGAAATATTTGTGCAATTTTGCTCCTTCCATGCCGCGCGCAAGTTCGAATTTCGTATATTTGCCACGGCTGGCTTTGGCTATCGCCGTATCTGAAATATCTGTTGCTATGAGGCGCATCTTGAATCTGGGCGGAGTTATTCCTGCGTCAATGAGCTGCATAATTGAACTGTATACTTCTTGTCCCGTCGAAGCTGCCGCACTCCAGATATTCAGGGTGCCGTAAGGATTCTGCTCGTAAAAATCGGGAACAAGCTTTTGAACTAGAAGCAGGAATGGAGATTTATCCCTGAAGAATGAAGTCTCATTTGTGCACATCGCATCAATCAGTCTTGTTGTGAGTCTTCCCGCAAAGTCCCTTTTGCAGAGACTGTACAGTCCCAGGTAGTTTGAGCAGCCAAGCTCGTTGAGTATGGGGCTGAGCCTGCTTTCAAAAAGATATGCCTTGCTTGCGTCAAGTGCAATTCCCGACTTTTCTTTTATGTATTTGCCAAGCGTCTCTATTTCGCTGTCTGTAATTTGTATCCGCATTCTTTTTTAGCGCCCTTTTTTTTACCTGGCGTTGACCGCATCAAGTATTTCTCCCGCAATATTTTCCAGCGGCGCTATTATGTCTGCCACTCCGGCTTTTATCGCTTCCATCGGCATGCCGAAGACGATACAACTGCGCTCATCCTGTGCAATCACTTTTGCTCCGAGCTTTTTCATTATGATAAGACCTTTTGTTCCGTCACTGCCCATGCCTGTCATTATTACCCCGAGCGCATTGTTCCCGTAGCATTTTGCGACCGACCTGAAAAGGTAGTCCGCCGAAGGTCTGCAGTTGTTTTCCGGTGGAGCGTCCGTAATTGATATTCGTATTTGCCTTGACTCGTCTTTCTCAAGTTTCATCTGTTTTCCGCCGGGGGCTATATATACTTTCCCCGCTTCCAGAAGCATTCCTTCGGCGCCTTCAACTGCTCTAAGCTTGCTTTTCTTTGTGAGGGACTCTGCTAGGGCGTTCGTAAATACAGGCGGCATGTGCTGTACTATGACTATCGGAACTTTGAAATCTGCAGGAAGCATCGGAAGCATTTTGCTCAGAGCGTTCGGCCCACCCGTCGATATGCCTATTGCCACAATGTCGATTCTGTTGGCTCCGGGAGAGATTATCGCTTTCATTCGTTTTTTTATGTCATTGCTACTTGATATAATCTCTTCTGTAACTCGGGGGTTAGTTGCTGCTGAAGTGGCCATCGCCGACTTCTCTATGCGTCTGGCAAGGGGCATGACGGCGTTCCCGAGTTTTAGCCTGGTTGAAATAACATTGATTATCGGATTGAGCTGTTTCAGTAACAGTTCCTTGCTGTCCTGTATATTTCTCGTTTCCGGTTTTGCGATGAAATCGAAGGCCCCTTCTTCAAGAGCCCTCATTGTTATTGCCGCGCCCGTTTTTGTATGGGCGCTCACCATTACGGTCATTGTTTCGGGAGAAATTTCCTTGAGCTTCTTCAGTGTCTCTATGCCGTCAAGTTCGGGCATTTCAAAATCCAGCGTGATAAAATCTGGTTTGAGCTGCCGTACCTTTTCTATTGCAGCTTTTCCGTTGTGAGCGGTTCCTGCTACTTCTATGTCAGGAATTGTCGATAAAATATCTGTGAGTATTTTTCTGTAAAGTACGGAATCATCTACGACTAGCGCTTTCAGTTTGTCCATTATTGCAGAATTTCCTTATTCTTGTAAATGGAAACGATTTTTCAGTTGTCTATAGCCAATATTTCTTCAATATTTAGTATAGCCACAAGTTCATCTTCTTTTTTGTAGATACCCGTGAAATATGTTCCTTTTATTCCTTGGAGATTTGAGGGCGGAGTTTCTATGGCATCGGTCCTGGCTATCAGGATATCATCCACACTGTCAACCAAAAGCCCGACACTTTCTTCTGCCTTTTTTACAACCACGATCTGCATCTCCTTCGTCCCGACCGTAACAGTGTCAATGTTGAACTTCTTGTGCATACTGATAATCGTTACGATTTGACCTCTGAGATTTATAACGCCTTTTACATAGTCTGGCGCATGATGGACAACTGTTATTTCCTGGTTCTTTATAATTTCCTGCACTTCAATACTTTGCAGTGCGCAGGTTATGTCTCCCACGTGAAATATCGCAAGCTCGGTCGTCGCACTCCAGTCGCCGGCACTATTCGTGAGTTTCATTTTTCACTCCTCCAAGTTTTATGGATATTTCCGGCATCAGGCTTTTTTCTTTCTGCCGTTTTGCAGGTAATGGCTGCATTTTTCAAGGATTTCATCCCTGTCCAGTTTTATCATGTATTCATCGAGTCCGACCTCCGCGCCCTTCTGCTCTGCCGCGGAACCAGCTATAGATGTCACTGCCAGTATCGGCAGTCCGCTGAAACGGGAATCCTCTCTGGCTTTTCTGGTGAACTCAAAACCATCCATGTTGGGCATCTCTATATCTGTCAGAACAATGTCTATCCGCTCAGCATGGGAAAGGAGCGCATCATAAGCTTTTTGTCCATCTTCTGCCGTGATGACCTCATATCCGGCATCTTCCATGAAGCCTTTTAACTGCGACATGAAAAATTTCGAATCTTCCGCTATCAGTACGACCGGGGATCCTCCGCTGCTTGATTCAGCAGCCAGCTTTATCTCCTCTTTCCTGTCCTCGCGCCACTGCGGCATTACGGTATACACGATAGCGTAAAGGTCTACCAAAAGTGTAATTCTTTCATTGATTACGGATGACCCGTATACGCCTGTTTGCTTGAAGGTTATGTCATCTATGTGTGTGTCATTTTCCACAACGTCGAGAATTTCGGATAGCAACAGCCCAACTTCGCGCCCACCGACCTTGAAGACAACCACAACATAGCTGTCCTGTTTTTCGAGTGGTTTTACGGAGGCTACCTCTTCGAGTTTGAAGAGCGGCAATGTCCCGCCTCTGTATTTTATGGCTGTCCGTCCGCCGATATTGTCTATGTCCGCACCCTTTATCTTCTCTATTCGGGCCACCAAGCCAAGAGGAATACCGAAAGGCTGATTCGCGGCATTGTGTACTATCAGCAAAGTCTGGCGGTCAGACTCTGAGTACCTAGCTTCGTCTTTTGCTTTTTTGGCAAATTTTTCAGTCTCCTCTTTCTTGTTCCCCACATCCGCAAGTTGCATCATCTCGCTTATTCCTGTGAGGTCAAGAATTAACGCAACTCGACCGTCGCCGAGTATAGTGGCACCCGCGTATGCCTTGCATTTTTTTAGGTGCTGGCCAAGCGGCTTAACGACTATTTCAGAGGAATCAAGTAGTTCATCCACAATCACGCCGTATTGGAAACTTCCCGCCATTACCACGGCGATATTAACTTCTTCAAGATCTGTCAGTGTATTCCTGAGTCGCTTGCGGTCTCCGGTGAAGTCCCCCTTATTGTCTCTGCAGTCATCCAAAACATCACTCAACTTAACCAGCGGCAGAAGCCTGTCTCTAAGCCGGATGACCATGGTGTTGCCTATCTTTTCTATTCTATCCATGATTTCTGATTTCGATATTCTCACGAGTTCTACGAGATTCACCTGCGGTATTGAGAATTTTTCTTTCCCGGCTGAAAGCAAGAGACTTGGAATTATTGCAAGGGTCAGAGGCAGTTTTATCTTTATCGTTGTTCCTTCACCTTCATGGGTTGCGATATCTATTGTGCCCCCCAGTTTGTTAAGGTTATTGTTGACAACATCCATCCCAACGCCGCGCCCTGACAGATCCGTAATCTTTTCCGCCGTCGAGAAGCCCGGACGGAATATGAGCTTTATAAGCTCTTTTTCCGACATGTTTTCCAATTGGTCTTGCGTACATATCCCTGTGGACAACGCCTTCGATTTCACTCTTGCGAAGTTTATCCCTGCACCGTCATCGGCTATTATTATGACTACGTGCCCTGCCTCATGATAGGCACTTATCTTGAGCGTTCCCGCCGGAGACTTACCCTTTGATTCTCTCAACTCGGGAGTTTCTATCCCGTGATCAAGCGAGTTCCTTATAAGGTGCGTCAAGGGATCGCCTATAGATTCTATTATGGATTTGTCCAGCTCAACATCTTCGCCCTCTATTATGAGCTTGACGTCTTTGCCTTTTTCTCTACAAAAGTCACGGACCAGACGGTTGAATTTGTTGAAAACTATTCCTACTGCCTGCATTCGCGTGGCCATTATGGCTTCCTGCAGTTCCGCGGTTATAAGGTCGACCCGCTGTACGGTCTTCTCTATTACATCAAAGTTTTTTGTGCCTGTACTTTGAAGAAGCTGATTCCTTGCGAGTACCAACTCCCCGGCAAGGCTCATAAGCTTGTCAAGCAGCGTTACATTTACCCTGATGCTGCTGGCATCAACCTTTTTAATCTTGGACAAGTCCGTTTCGGCCTTATCGCTTTTTTCCGGTCCCGCCGCCGTCAATCTGGCATTTGATGTTTCCTTGATATACTCTTCCTCTTTTGCTTTCGGCTCTTCAATCCGCGTGACCTTTTTCATTTCTTTTTTCGGAACCTGGGTGCTGATTTGCATTTTCTCCTCCTTGGCTCCATGCGTTTTATCCGGCTCGACGGGGCCGAGCCCCTGAAGCGAACCGTCTTCTAAGATTACATGCACATTTGATTCATCAAGACTGAGGAAGTCATAAATAAGGTCAGCTTCTATAATTGTCGCTATCAATACGTAAAACGGCAGAGAGGCAGGGATTGGAGAATCCTCGATAAGTTCACCGACTCCTTCTATGTCCACCTTGCTGTCGATGAATACGGACAGTTGAAGGAGCTCAGATATCACGTCCCATGGCGTTTTGTGTTTCCGCTCAATGTCATGAATAAGATCGTATTCTATAAGATATATCTGGCTACCGCCTCTTTCCGCCTTCCTGGCCCTGTCAAAGTCATATTTGTTGACGGTGAATATCACTCGCCCGTCCGGCAGCTTTATGTCTATGCTTTCGGCTGTAGATTCCTTTTCTTCTGTTGAGAGTGAGCCGTCAAGTATCTTCTTTATGGACTCAAGCACTGTGGCAACGTCTATATATTCCGTATTCTCAGGCTTGTTTATCATTTCTTTGAGAAGGTCGGCACCCTTTAGCAGAACATTTATTATGCGGGATGTGGAGACGAGTTCCTTCTTCCTAATCCTGTCAAACACGTTCTCCATGGCATGCGAGAGAGAGCTTAGTTTGTCAAGCCCGAAAAAGCCACAACCGCCTTTTATCGTATGAACCGCCCTGAAAATGCTGTTCACCAAATCTGGGTCAAAATCCGCGCCCTGCTTTTCCAGCGAGAGTAAATCTTCTTCGATGCCGTCAAGATGTTCCCGGGACTCTTCATAAAAAAGCTGGAGTATCTCATCATCGCCTATGTTGTCAGCCATTTCGAACCTCGTATTTCTTAATCAATTGGTCGATGCTATCAGTTTTTCCCCTCGACTTCAAAATGCTTATCCAGCCTCATTATCTTGAACATTTTCAATATGTCAGCTGACACATTTATAACCGTGAGCGTTCCGTTTATCTTTTTAAGACTGTTTTGCGTAGCAATGAAAACCCCTATACCGGAGGAATCAATCATCTCGACCTTGTCTATATCCACTTCAATCTTCTCAAATTTCTCATTTATAAGTGATAAAAGCTCTTGGCGAAAATTCTGTACCTCACCCGCCACTATATCTTTTTCGGGCGTAATGGATACGACTTTTCCCTTTTTAATGATCTTACTCATTTTAGAATACCCCTCCTTTGTACGAAAGAATAATTACTACTCTCAATAATACTGCCTAAACAAAAAATTTAAACCTAAAGATGACAGTTAGGCGGGAAATTTTTCTTTTCAAGAGAGAATAGTATTTTCACAGTAGAAATTATGGATTTATTTTCCGAGCCGACCGATACGTAGTTGACTTTCAGAGGTCGGTGCTCATAATAGTGTTAGAGCCAATTTCAAAAGTATTGGCTTTTGTCTGTTAATAACTCGTTTCCTTGCGCGTCAACGTTATTTTGACACGCCCGATGCGGTTTTTTCTTGAAAATGCCGCAAAAAACCTTCAAATGTCCTTTGACTCGCACGTGCCGCGCCCCGTAATTGTCTTTCAGTTCCGAATTGCCGCGTTCGACCGTCGAGCGCTCACGATAACGGATTTTCTTCGCCGGATCAAGCTCGATTTTATCACCGCGCCGCTTGTTCGGATCAATCACCGGAACGTGTCCGAGCGACTTTGAAAATGCATGAATTTCAGGTGCGTCATAAGCCGAATCGGCCAAGTCATACAGTATTTTTGCGCGCTCATAAGTTATTTGCATCAAAGGAATTGCAACTTGACTGTCATGCGGCGACGCGGACGTAAGTATCGTCGCAAGCGGAACTCCGCCGTCTCCAAGTATCAGATGCAGCTTGTACCCGCACCAGC
>MHBG01000036.1 GCA_001804785.1 Lentisphaerae bacterium GWF2_45_14 | reverse complement strand
CTGAAGATATTTTTATAAATGGTTCAGTGCACGGCGCGCAGAAGGGGGACTGGGTCGAGGTCGAGCTTATTCCCCACCGGAGCAATAACGTATTACGTCCTATTCTTCATCCACCTCGGTTCCCGCAAGGTCGTAATTGTCGGCATCACCCCGATCAGGCTTCCACCGTTCTCGCCCAATTTGAATTGTTACGCCGAAAATTTCGTGGGGGAATAAAATCCGAGAGTCTCGACCATATCATTTTTGTTGGCTCTTCCGAAGGTGAAATCAAATGTAAAGAACGTCTCGGCGGGCTTCTCAAATATTATTATCGCAAAGCCGCATAAGTGAGAGTCTTTCAGTCTCATTTTCAATGCCAGGATCAGTTCCGGTCGAACTCCTATTGTCAAATCAGCTCAAATCGAGGCTTATTCCGCCTCTGATTTCTATCTTCAAATCGTAAAATATCAGAAATTCTTCCGAATTACAATTCTCAAGGCAACTTTTTCAGCTTCGAATCCTCCGTTAACCGCCCGTCAAATCACTGAATCCTATATTAGGATAGGGCGGGGTCACTTTATTTCTGCTCTATGCCGTGTCAATAACCAAGGCGCAATTAATTCCGCCAAATCCCGAATTAAGCGATAAAAACATTCCGGAATTGATAGGTTTAGGTTCACTTGCAACCCATGCCTCAAAACCTTCCATGGGGTGGGACAAATTGATATTCCCCGGAATCATTCCTCGTTTTTTTGCATGCAAAGCCACAGCCAGCTGCAGCATTCCAGAGGGTGCCACCGTATGCCCGGAACCGCCTTTAATAGAAAAAACGGGAAGTCTTTTTGGGAAAATACGTTTCAAAGCTTCGCCTTCCATCTTATCGTTATAAAATGTTCCGGTACCATGAGCGACCGCAAATGAGATATCGTCCGGCTTAAGATTCGCCATGTTCAGAGCAGCCACCGCGGCATTGGCAAGAGGCGTTCCCGACAAATCAGGACTTGTAACATGAAAGGCGTCACAATTCATTCTCCAGCCTCTCAGAGTTCCTTGAACAGGGAATTGTCCGGCTTCAGCGTATTTTTTTTCGCTGAGCAGCATTATTCCTGCAGCTTCGCCCAGGCTCATGCCTTTACGATTGGCATCAAAAGGCCGTGCACCTTTTTCATCGAGTGCCCCTATAGAGGTAAAACCGGAAATTATAAACTCGCTGACAGCATCGCATGAAATAATTATAGCTGATTTCAACTCATGGTGTAAAATCATTGACGAAGCCTGGGCAACTGCGCTCGCGGAAGAGGCACAGGCAGCGGAAATAACATAAATCTTCCTGTTTCCCCACAACTTTTTCACCAGTGAAATCAAGGCAGCAATGTGAGATGTTTCTGCGCCCTGGCAGTTATTCGTCAGTTTCATTTCAATTAATTCGACAGCGCCGATTGTAAGCGCGAGAAGAACAGGTGATTCAGCGGGTAATTTGATATCAAGCAAGCGGAGTCTCTCCAGAAGTTGAAAAACCCGCGGACTGGAATCGTCAAGACCGTCCACTGAAGCGCACGGAAAATCCGTGTACGGAAGATTGTTATTTTTGTTAACTGCAGTTTTTCCTGAATAAATTCCATCGACAAGCTGTTCAATTCCGGAGCCGTAGGCCGTTACAGCCTGAATTTCACATATTGCCACTTCGGTTTTATCCATGAAACAAGCCATTTTTCCATTTATCGCAACAATCGATAAACAGTGGCGGCGGCAGAAGGCATACTTCGTTCGTTTCAGTGTTTATAAACATCTGTACGGTATATCCGGAAGAGGCAAGTATTCCATCTTCCTTGTCGATGGAATATTCGATATTCAATCTGGATGCTTCAGTCCAGATTATTGATGCGGTAACCGTGCATATTTCCGAAAGTGCCAGCGGGCTGTGGTAATCGATATGCAATTGAGCTATTGGGGCAATGACTCCGGCATCTCGCATGGCTTCATAGCTAAGGCCTATCTTTCGCCCGAGCTCGGCTGATGCCTCTTCAAAAAATGCGGCATAGCGTCCATACCAAACAATAGACAGCATATCTGTTTCACTGAATTGACATCTGTGCGTGATTGAGGCGGATACAGGAGAAGGCGCGCCCTCTTCCCTTTCAAAATATTTACGTTTTCTACGGTTTTTCATCGCAGTTCCCTTCGGCGGAAGAATCCAATACATATGTAGCCTTGAACTCCGAAATCCTGGACTCTGAACTGCTCACTTTAACTTTAAGCTTAATTGTCTTGTCGTTCAGATCAACTTTCTCCATTTCGAATCTGGCATAATTCCCGGGTTGTAAAGGCTTGAAAAATTTAGCGGATTTAACTGCTGTAAGCCTAACTGCTTTACCCACTGTTTTTTCCAGAATTGCCTTTATTGCTTCAAGCTGGCATATCCCCGGCAGAATGGGGTTTCCGGGGAAATGTCCACCGAAAACAATACTGTCAGGGGGGAAAACAAATCCAGCCGCTACCGTCCCATCACTTTTCAGGTCAAAATCTTTCATAGCTCGGCTTACTGCGTCAAAGATTTTACTCATGTTTATGTCCACCTCCGGTAAACGTAATGTTCCTGACATTTATCAATACGGAATACCCGGGTCGGAGACAAGTCAGCTTTATCAAATGCGGTACCGTATAACCATCAACTATTTTATAGCGTCGAAAGTCAATTTTCCATCCTGAGCCGCCATTTTTGACAGATTTTTTCTCAGCCAGCAGATTAGTCTTTTCGTCGAACAGAAAAACAACATCGTTCTGTTCGAGGCAAAGCAGCCCGCTATTTTTATCCCGATGTTTTTCTCCATCGGGATTCAAGTCAAAACTTATTCTTGACATATCCCGGGTGATATTTTCAGGTAAATCCTTCAGTTGCTCAAAATCGGGCATTACATAGCGATGGGTTATCTGGCCGTTTTCGGAAATAGCCTCAAAGACTTTCATGCCGGACGAAGGATTAATTCCTACCGTTGCGATTCTTTTCTTATAACTGTCTATTTCCGCAGAACACAGTACCGTAAACCTCCGGCCATAAGTCTCAAACAACAAAGAAGCCAGAACATTCCATTTCCCTTCCGGTGCCCTGTAGCGCGTAATCCTTTCCCCTTCCAGGATGTTCATAGGGAGAGTTTCAGGACGGCTGGTGCAAGAGCCGCATACAATTAAAATTACGAGAGCTATATATCGTGTCGGGAATCTCATCTTTGCCCTCCACGAACAGAGAAGTATCCCAGTGCCGGGATAAGCGTGAAGGCGGCCAGGAATGCCATAAAAACACCGAAACACAACACAATTCCCATATTAAACAATAACGGATGGATCGCCAGAAGCAGTGTGCCCGCTCCTGCAACGGTGGTCATTGCCGAAAGTGCAACTGCGGATGAGACGTTCCCATTGATTTTCCCAGAGGTCTGATAAACTACGAAAATACCATAATCTATCCCCAGGCCTATCACAATAATGCCAGCAGTAAAGACAGGGATTGATACCGGAATTTCCAGAAGAGCAATAAGTCCGGCAAGTGTTGTCAGAGATATAGCGACCGGCATCATCGCGATGATGCCTCGGCCAACAGATCCAGTAGCTATCATTGCCAGAATCATTACCAGAACCGTTGCGATTCCGGCAATATGAATAAGGTGGTTAAATAGTTCCTTGCCTATTGCGTTTCTGAGTTCCTCTGGAAATATCAGACTTATATTTACCGCGTTACCGAATATTTTTTCTACGGCATCATAGTTTTCAGGAGTATCGGGAAAAAATGTAAAAAGCCTCCAACCATCGTTGCCTTCCATAATGAAATATTTTTCAAACATGTTCAATATTCCCTTGTCTGTTTGCTTTGGCATCGCTCTCAGTGTACGAACAAAACCGTCAAAGGCAGATTTATCAAAGCCGGACTCTGTTCCTGCCGAAATAATATTTTCTTTCAGGGAGGCTATGAAATTGCCTGTAAAGAGCTCATTCCATCTTTGCAAATTTTCCATACGTGACTTTTGCGAGGGGATTACTTTCACCGGACTGATATATTCCCCATTGGTCAGGACGTTCATTTTTTCGTAAATATCTTCTCCTCTCCGCAGTACCGCCTCTTTTGAATCTCCCCCGATAACCAGCATAGCCGAAGTTTTTCCAGTACTCCAATAATTATGAAAACTCTCTTCATCCGCAAAAACATCTGCTCCGGCTCCGTCAATAGTTTTCACACCGCAGCTGAAATTGAGCCATAAAACAGAGCAAAGCAACCCACAAAAGCAAAGCAGAGTCCAGCCGCCGATACAAAGCAGTGAACCTCTTAGGGAAAAAACCGGCAGCCTGGCCTGTAATCCGACAACCGTGCCGGAACTCGTGCCGATAAGTATTGGCAACAGATATATTGACATTAGCAATGACAGAAGCACACTCAACACGGCAAATATTCCTAATTGAATATAGCTTTCAACCCCGGTAAAAAAGAATGCCATGAATATTCCCATTGTCGTCAGCGCCCCGCCCAGCAACGGACGTAAAATACATTTCACGCCTCGTTTTCCGTCATTCCGGAATGCCATATAAACATGAATTCCGTAATCCACCGATATCCCTGCGATAACTCCGCCCAGGCCAACGGTAAATCCAGAGATTGAGTCCATAAATAACGACATGAGAGCAATCGCGAACAATACCGACGCAAATGGTATGAGGGTAATATAAAAACACTGAAGTTGAAATTGGTATACTATCATAAACATGATCGCGAATATTATCACCGATGCCACGGCGACCACCAGCACATCCCGTTTGATCGCCGCAGTATTTCCTATTGTATGGCGATGGCCGCAGATAATCTTTGCCTTAATCGGCATATTCAGATTTTTAACAGCGGCACTGATAAAATCCAGCAGTGCTTTTGAACGTTTTATATCCATTACAGGAATATCCGTGTTAAGAACGATCAATGCCTTTCTTCCGTCAGGGCCCAGCAGACACGTTGCTCCCCTGGCTATTTTATAACTGAACGCCCCTGACAAACGGAAAAAGCGTCTTAGAACAATCATATTAAGACCGAGAGGGTCTTCCTCAATAAAAGAACCGGCGCCGATACCCCCCGGAGAAAGCAGCCGGATATAATTATTGTGCATCTGTTTTCTTATTTCCTCTGAGGATGTTTTATTTCTGATCTGTTTTATGACATCGCTGTCAGCCAGTCCCGGCAATATCTGATATAGCGAGCTGACAGCCTTCAGGTCTGGAGCTTTGAAGCCGAATATCGCAGACTTGATCTCAGGATGAACCAGTTTCTGCTCAAGCAGTTCAATTGCTTTTAACAGCACAGTTTTATTGGTGCAGCGTTTTTCCAGTTCAAGCTCTACTGTAAATTTGCCTGAAATTCCGGTGTCGTTAAGTGCCTGGAGCATTTTAAGAGGCTTGGAGCCGGCAGGAAGCATAAGGGTAATGTCGTTATTGAAAGGCTTATGTAAAAATACTGAAAAAGAAAGCAGAATCAGTATAAATAATATAGCGACAATAATCAGACGGCTGTTTTTCTTTATTCTATCGACCATGCGGATACCGGCAGTTCCTTGTTTATGGAAATATTTTTAAACAGTATAGAAGTGCTGTTTTCATGTATTTCGCTAATATCTATTTTTTCAAGGTATTCCAGATCCGGAGAGAAATAAAAAATTATTTTATCTATGAATCTGCCCATATCTGAATCAGAACGGGGAATTACTGTCAGACTTTTCCGGCTGGAGTTGAATTTTATGGAGCAAGTCTTTTCAAAAGATGAAAAATCTCCTAGAAGCATAGCCCTGTAAGTATCCGTAACCGTCTTAAGTACCGGGTTGGAGGATATGCTTATTTCACTTTTGCATCCGCTGCTTTCATCCCACTGAATAAGTTTATCCGCATCCATGACCGTCACGCAGTTTACCGGAGAATCAACACGCCAGGCAAGTCGGAACGGCTTACGCTGTATGTAAAGTCTACCATTCAACCTGATTGGCCGCATGAGTATTTTAAATTTTTTAACCTGTTCAAATTCTGCTGAAAAAGTCTTGACCCGCTCCATGTTCCGGCTGATATCATTTAGCGGGGACTCTTCGCTTAGTGCCGGGGAAAGTGCATAGAAAAAAAAGACATAAAAAGTTACTGTCAGCTTTGCCATATTTTAATTTCTCCGGTAGCGATGAGTTTTCCGTTCTTTTCAACCCGACCGCTGACAACGCCCCAATTTCCGAATTTAATGTTTTTTGAAATTAATACCTTGAGTTCATCGCCTTTTCCTGCCGATCCACTGATCTCATAGTTGCTCAGTCCGATAATCATACCGTCACAGGCCGCGTTTTTAGAAAAGCCGTCGCAGGCAGCCATTGCCTGTGCGATTAATTCGATGAAGACAGTCTCTGAAAGGCGGCCGTTTTCGTCAAGGAAAATATTGTCAGGCCTGACAAGAAGCGAAACAACCGCCTTTTTCTCTCCGATAATGTCAAGGGTGTCTATCATGCGCATAGGCGGTTTATGAGGGATGAACTTTTCAACATCTACGGGGAGGCGGCTGATACAGTCCAGACGGTCCTGATTCTTCCAGCATATCGGATCGGCTGCCAGCCAGTCGCCAGTAAGCTGATAGGTTGCCCCACGGCAACCAAAACACTCGGGACTGAATTCGCAACTTCCGCAAGGTTCTTTAATTGTATCGTGAAAATTACGCAAATCCTGAATAATCTCGCTGTCGCAAATGATATCTTTAAGATAACTTTCCCTAATGCTCCCGACTGCTTCGTTAATTCCCACACAGGGAAATACCGCGCCCGTACTTGTAATCAGACACGAATGCAGATGCCTTAAACAACGGCTTCCTACCAGTGGCGGCCTGGGTTCCCATTCATGTCCGTACTCGTCGAAGTCAAGTTTTGAGATCCGTTCAAATACAGATTTGATTTTGTGAGGGTCCAATTGAAGCCAGGAGTTCTCATTGGCCTTGCCTTGAGGGGTTATAACCTCGAAATAAGGAAGAATGTTATTGTCGCGAAGGTAACGCCAGATATCTTCAAGCTCATCGACATTCGCGCTGCAGATAACGGTACTTACCGCAAGGCTTGCTTTTTCCCCCGGATATCCCGCGTCCCTGGCAGCCTGAATCGCATTCATCGCTTTGCAGAGGGCACTATTTTCCCCTGTCAACAAGGACTGAACCTCCGGTTTGAAAGAATTCAGTTTCAGAACAAGAGAAACATTGGAACGGAAAAGCCATGCGGCTTTTTCCCCGGTCAGGAATGCGCCGTTTGAAAACATCTCGGCAACAAGTCCCTGCTCCCCGATAAAATCAACCAGTTCAAATATCCGCTCATAAAGCAACGGTTCTCCGCCCAGGATGACAATTTTACGGGCGCCAAGATGTTTAGCCTGGGTTATCACATCTGTAAGTTCATCATAAGAAAGTTCATTTTCAGGAACCGCATTAGTCGCGGAGTAACAATAGGGACAATGGTAATTACATCTCAATGTCGGCTCTATTTCCAGAGACAACAAGCGGTTTTCCCTGGCAGCCGTCTTTATTTCATCCAGCGAAAAAGTAAAATTATTGCAGCTCATCACAAAACCTCCGATTGCTGACTTTGAGTATCATCGAAAAAACGTACTGGTTTTCGGCTGTTTATAGAAAATATCTTTGCCCTTACTTTTTCAGCCGGCTCGATAATCACAGGGAGTTTGACTCTGGTCAGAGCGGCCAGCTTTCTCACAATGCTTTCCTTGTCCGGTAAGTCATTTGTCAGCGCCACATGCACTTCGGCGTAATCGCTCAGGCCGTATTCAAGACGCTTTGCAGTAATATAATAGTCCGTAATTCCCTCAATTCCCTCAAGTGCGGTAAACACGGTCTGAGGATACAATGTCGTTCCATTTATTTTCATCATTTGCTGTTTTCTGCCGATTATAGGCCCCAGACGCAGGGAATTTCTGCCGCATGAGCAAGGCTCATCGACCTTAAAACTAATATCTCCAGTACGAAAACGAATCAACGGCATTCCTTCTATCTGCAATGGAGTAACGACAACTTCGCCGATTTCTCCGCAAGGGACTTCACGCGCATTCTCATCAAGTATTTCAAGCACAGCCAATTCCGGCAGCAAATGTCCTCCGCAAGCGGATTCGCAATCGCAGAAAGATGTTATTGTTTCAGATGACGCATACGTGGAATACACTTTCGCCCCCCAATGTTTTTCCAGAAAGTGTCCCAACGGATTAAGCTCGAGATCAAGCCCTCTAACGGGCTCTCCTATACAAAGAAGCATTCGCACATGTTCAGGAATTGTATTTTCCGAATCAAGATACTCAATCAGGCGTTTTAAAAATGAAGGGACTCCGACTAGTACGGTAGGTTTAAGCCGCCGGATTATTTCCAGATGGCTTTCCATTGAATTCAACCCGTTGCGGATTGTCGCCGCCCCTATAGCTCTAGCTCCTTCGAAATAAGCAAGCCCGGCTATAAAACAACGGTCAAGCGTACAGGTAAGCAAAACCCTGTCGCTTTTTCTCATGCCGCAGGCAAGAAAGGTTCTCAGTTCATTATAGGCCAGCCTTTCAAGGTCTGTTGCTGTATATACAATAGAAAGCGGCTCGCCGGTAGTGCCGGAAGAAAACACAATATCCTGTATATCATCCTGTGCCACTGCCACAAATTCACCTTTGTGGCGAGTCAAGACATCTTTATCGGTAAGTGGAATCTTTTTCAGTACCTCAAAGATATCTCCCGAGAGATCGATCCCGTTCAATAAATTTTTATAATATGGCGAGTTCATTTTGCAGAAGGACAAATGTTTTTTCAGAAAATCGCCCTGTATCCGGGCAATATCCCCTCTAGACGAAAAGTCCAGATCCCGACTGTAAAGGAATTTACTCATTTTTACGATTCCAGCTCTTTTATCTTTTCGCACATAAGTTCTCTGACATGTTTTTTTAATTTAAACGCAGTCCAGTCCGCGAACTCCTCCGGCATGAGAGGTTGCATCTTGTATATCCTGACTGTGCCGGGGTGCATCATAAAGTTCAAATCCGGAATCTTTTCAGTTCCCAGAATAAGCACAGGAAAAATCGGACACTGGATCTCTTGGGCAAGCCGGAAAAGGATGCCGTGAAACTGCCCCAGCCCATTGTCCCCTGACCTTGTCCCTTCCGGAAATCCTGCAACGGAATTACCATCGCTGTTGATATCTTCTCCAGCCTTCTGCAAAAATTCGCTCCATGGCATTGTCTTGATATTATAATATTTGCCCAGTTTGGCAAAAAAACCGAAAAACGGCAGCTTAAAAGGCCAGTCATTTATTACCTGTACAAGCTTTCCCGGTAATTCAGCCACAAAAAAAGCGTCAGAGCCGGATCTGTGATTTAATATGCATACGCCAGGCCTGGCACACTCCTCATTCGCCAGATCAACATATTTTACCCTTATAAAGGGATAACCGGACAGGAGCAACACCGTTTTTCCATAATATTTTATCAGCCGTCGCCAGACATCACGCCTGCCTTTTGGATTCAGAAAGACAATATATGGCATAAAGCACAATCCAACCGAGAAACAGAAAAACACTGTCACAATAAAGAGTCTGAAGTAAAAAAGAAGGTTGAAAATCTTTAGTGATACAGAATATTTCTTCATAATCAAAGCTTTTTTTCACCAATTCTCCGGGAAATTACCTCAACAGATTAATTTCCGCGTCTTTCTTTGATGATATCTTCCATTACTTTACAGACGTCTCCCAATGTGCGGATCTGTTGAATTCCTGAATGTTGTCTGAGGTCAAATTTGAACTTTTTCTGCAACCCGACTATCAGATCCACAATATCAAGACTGTCAAGTCCGAGATCATCAAACAAAAGCTTGTCATCAAGTAAATCTTCTTCGGGTATTTCAAAATACTCAACAAAAACTTCTTTTATTTTTTTCTTCAGCTCTTCATCCATACCGCACTCTTCCCCATTATAAAAAATTAACAGAACTCGTTATGAAAATATATGATATCCAAACTTTTTTACAAATATCTCTTTGTCTCATGATATTTCCCGCAAACCAAAACGGCGTTTATTCCACCAAACGCGAAACTGTTTTTCAGGAATATATCAATTGGCCTTTCCAGCTTTTCCCGCACATGCATGATTCCATTACAGTCATCGGAAGGGTGATCAAGATTGACAGTCGGGTATATCTCCCCTTCATTCATCATTATAAGTGAAGCAACTGTTTCAATTACGCCGGAAGCTCCGAGAGTATGTCCGAGGGCACCCTTGAGACTGGAAACTGGAACATTATTTCCGAAAACAGCAGCTATAGCTGCCGCTTCAGCCGCGTCTCCCTGGCGCGTGCCCGTTGCATGCGCACAAACATAGTCCACTTTATCAGCATTGATTCCGGCATCAGCCAGAGCCTGAACTATACATCGGGTTATAGATTCCGAATCAGATTGACTTATATTGTTTGTATTGCCGCAAGTACTGTACCCCAGCACTTCCCCGTGGATTGTCGCGCCGCGCGTCAATGCGCTTTCCAAACTCTCCAGTACCAGGACACCGGCACCCTCGCCGCAAACAAGCCCATCCCTGTCGGCATCAAACGGACGGGGCGATAACTGAGGAGTGTCATTATATGAAGTGGAAGCCGCAAATAGACTGTCAAACGATCCTATTGCCAAGGCGTGAAGCTCCTCCGCTCCCCCGCAGAACGCAGCATCAAGTATACCTGAACGTATTAATTGGTATCCCAACCCTATCGATTGCAGTGAAGATGAACATGCCGATGCGGTGCTGAGAATGGAGCCTTTTATTCCGAGAAGCTGTGCAACATTCATAGCTACGGTATGAGACGCACATTTAAAAAACTGTATGCCGGAAACTTCTCCAAGATTATTACTGGCAATAATTGTGCGGAAAGTCTCGTCCATAGATTGGGCGCTTCCCATCGTAGATCCCATAATACACCCCATGTCCGGACGAGAAATCAAGTCATTGCCCATTTCTGAGCAAGTCCTTGCCTCCAAGGCCGCCAGAGCCCCGAGTTGCGCAAGCCTGCCCATAAAACGACGGTTTACGCGCGGTATTGTGCTGACATTCACATTTTCGATTTTAGCGCCAATTTTGCAATGCAGTCCATTATAGGAGTTTAATTCTTCTATAAATCTGACGCCAGAACGCCCTGATCTAAGGGCCGTTCGCAGAACTTCGGCTCCAAATCCGAAACAGCAATTTACTCCATAACCGGAAATCACAACTCTTTTCATTAATTGTCTTTCATAATATCTTTCCCTGCAAAAGGCTTATAGCAGACAAACCAGACAACTTCGCCAGTTCCCAGGAAGTTCTTTTCCGTTCCATATTCGCATATCCATTTATCGCGTTCAAACTTCTTTGCCAAGGAAACAAAATCCTTTGCGCCATAACCGTTCCAGCGCGATATAAATCCATCGATAAACAAAACCAACGGAACGATAGGAAATATATACGTAAACAATAACCGTGTCCAACGAAAAGGCCTTAAAAATGGCGTAATGCACAAGACCAACGGGATAAGTCCCGGCATAAGCAGCAGTGTCTTGAAATGATTTCTGCTGGCGTAGTCGAAAAATCCAATTGCTGATTCGTTGTCAACCGCGTTCCGGATTATCGACTCCAGTTCTTCCATGGAAAAATGATGTGTTGCCGAAAACATAACCCTGAAGCCATGTCTGCCCGGATGCGGCGATATCGCGTCTGCAACATCCCCGTGGAAACGAATTGTCCCCCCTGACTTTTCGGCAATTCTTTTGAACGCAGTCAGATTAGGGAATTTATCGGTCAGTTCAATATTCACTCCGCAACTGTTTTTTTTGTTGAGAAACCGCTCCAGACTCAGTACATTGTCCCCGGAGCCGGAGCAAAAGTCCTTAATTTCCTTTATCTCTGTTTTATCCAGAACTTTTTTTATAACTGGAAACACAGGATTGTATTGAAAGAAATGCGCGGAAAAAAAAGCAAGGAAATCTGTCATGAATTCACGTATACTAGCCGGAAAACGCGGAGAATCGTGCAGTTCGGAAAGCCTGCCCTTTTTCATTTATCTTCCTGCCTGAGCCGACTTTTTCCGCTAAGAGTTTTTTCAATGTGATCCACTGCTTCAAAGATTTTCGGCACCTTGTATGTTGAAAGCCTTGTATAACAATTTTTTTTAATATCCTCAATAACCTCATTCCTGTCCAGACCCGGCTTTACTACTATTTCGGCCTTCGGGATTTCCCCGTACTGCGGGTCTTCTACCGCAAATACCTGAACGTCTTCAACTGAATCACATCCGAGGATTACATTTTCAACTTCATAAGGGAAAATCTTCATTCCGGCAAAGTTTATTATCTGTTTTTTACGTCCACAGATAACCAGGCTTCCATCTTTTTCAATCCTTCCCATATCTCCAGTGTCAAAGTAGCCGTCCTTACATATCGCAGAGGCTAATCTCAAAGGCTTTAGATACCCTGCAAACATTCCCGGACCTTTTACCAAAATCCGGCCTGCATCGCTCCCGTCCAGATATGTCAGCTTAATATCATAACCGGGCAAAGGTTTTCCAACAAGACCGGCGTAAAATTCCCCGGACGCATCACCGATACAGGGAAGACCTATTTCAATAATCCCATAGGCCTGCCGGAGAACAATCCCGAACTTTTGCCTGAACCCCGAGGCTGTCGCCGTATTCAAAGACATTGCTGTGGATATTGCGGTATTTATGTTCATAAGCATATCCGGCTTAAACGCATCCGATTCAATCATCATCCGGTAATGAACCGGAGTGGCATAGAGAAACGTGATTCTGTTTTCCCGCAGCAACTGCGCCATGGATACTAATACCGGCTCATGGCAGATCACCAGCTTTACGCCGCGCCTTAAAAATAATAAAATTGTAACTACGAAATGATAAGCCATTGACAAAACCCACAAAACAGAATCATTCCTGTCGACTCCCAGCCCCTGATTCGCCGCGTCTGTCCGTTCAATTACGGCCTCATGCGAAATCATTACCCCTTTGCTTTCGGACGTCGTACCTGATGTAAACCTTATAAAGGCAATATTCAGTGCAGAGATATCATATTTTTGCTTTTTTTCAGGAAGCGTCGTATTTTTGAAACACTTTAATTCCATCAGGATTCCGCAGCAGCAAAAAGACGAATCTGCCCCAGGATTGCCTGTGCTCTTGTCTATGAAAAAATCAACCTCGATTTTACGGCACAGTTTTTCCGACTCGGATTCCGGCATAGCCGGAGAAACAGGAACTATTATTCCGCCTGCGGCTAGTATGCCCAGGCTTATAATAATGCATTCAGGAGAATCATAACATTTCAACGCCACTTTATCCCCGCGATGGACATTTCCATCCAGGAGAAAGTAGCGGATAATATCAGTAAACTCGAAAAGCTTCCCGTAGGAAATACTTTCCTTTTTATAAACTATAGCAATATTATGCAGGAACTCCGAGTTTTCCTGCTTGATAGTCTGGTAAATATTTTGTGAATTTTCCAATTAATTTCCTGATTCCCAATTGCCGGATAATATACAAAAAAAGCACTGTATTACAATGCTTTTCAACATATATTTAAACATGGAGAGATTCGGAAAGGACAGCAAGTTCCGCTTCATTAATGACGCCGTCCAGCCACGAAAGGGTAAGATTCAGAGAATCGCCGCGCCGATTCATAAATATCCCAAGTCCGGGATGCGGAGGCATAGCCGGCACATGATATAAATTCTTGACCTTGCATCCGAAAAGTTCCGTTCCCGCATAATTTCCCCGGTTCAACATTGCCGTCATTGCTGTTCCTGCTGTTCCCCTGAATGGTTTTGATGCAATAAGCGAAGTGATTGGAAGCGGAAGAATCCTCACTAACAGATTGGCCTTGCTGAAACAATAGGCTGATTTATTTTTTATGTTTTCGTAAAACTGTTCTTTCAGTAACCCGACCGCATTTTCCACACTGTCAAAATCTTTGTGGCGCGAGTACATTGTCATGACCGACCAGTGGTTGAAAAACAATTCATCATCGTCAGTTGTTCTCATCTCAACCGACATCGGGCATAGGCAAAGCGGATTATCTTCTCCACGTGCATGCAGCAGGTCATGCAGGCAATTCTGAATCCTGGCATACAAGTATACTGTTAACATCATTGGCCCTGCGATTCGCGCGGACTCATTTTCCAGTCGCTTGAATGCCGCCCCGTCTATCAGTAGTTGACGAAAGCGGGTTCCACCTCCAGAATAACCTTTTTTATAAAAGACTGAAGCCGTTCCTTGTCGATACAAATTGCGCATAAGGCGGATTACAGTGCGGCCACACTCGAACTGGTGACTCCATTCGTTAAGCCAGGGTCCCTTCTTCCGTTGATACTTATCAGGTTTCAGCTCCGCTTCATTCCATAACTGATTCAATAATTCGAGAAAAAGCTCTCCCCCTCCGGCATCAAAAATCCTGTGGTCATATTTACATGCAAAAAAGGAATTTCCCTGCTTCAGGTCGAATAATTTACCGCCAATCAGCGGTTCGTTAATTTTAAACGGTTCATTAAGGAAATGTTCCAGTTCAATATGAAGCGCGTCCATATTTTCTGCGGAACAATGTTCAATTCCGGCACTTTTCCCTTCTGCGCTCTTGCCTGGCATCCAGTATGGGGCCAGATTCAGCGGGTGCCTTTTCAGTTTTCCAAGAAGCACAGGAAAAATGTCCGCAATTTTTTCAAAGACATTTTTCAAGTGTTCAAAAGCCGGGGGCGCCTCAAGCTCAGTTACTATCAGAAACTGATAACCGCCGCCGAAACCGCGTCTGCAATTGACATGAAGTCCCTGCGCAATCCAGTCGATACCGTTGAGATAATATTTCCCCTTCATTATGCGCTGCTTTGCCTTTGCTTTTTTACGCCTTCTTCAGTTGCATGGTGATTCTAGTCGCGAGCGCGGTAACACTGCTCATGTCTTCAGCGGTCAGACCGGCATTGATAAGTTTCAACCCGTATTTTTGTTCAATGATGATGAGCAGTTCGACAAAAGACATTGAATTCAGCCCCAAAGCGGAGAAAGAAGAATCAAGCCCGATATCATCTTCGGAGCAACGAAGGACAGCGGCAAGTTCTTTGCGTAAAAATTTTTCAACAGCAGTCATATCAGGCATAAAAATAAGTCCTTTTTTTTGAGTATTTTTCTTCTTTTCGGATTCCGATTAAGACTCGCGAGAACTTTCACGAAGAACAGCGGCAATAAATTGAATAGCATCTCCGAGCCTCGTCTGTTCTAAGAATATTGATTCAGACAGAGGGCGGTCAAGCTTATTAAGTTCACATAGGTTCCAGTTGTCCTCTATAGTGCTAAGAAAAATACAGGCCGCCTCGCAGCCATCCCCTTCTGCGATATTGATTTTTCCGGCAGTTCTTCCAGCCTCATCCGAATCTAAAATTTTTGTCAGATTCGACCACGATTCAACCTGAAGCAGAATTGTGTCACGGCAGAATCCCATATTCAGATTTGCTTCGGCAAGTTCAAGGCCATTGGAAAAAGCCTCCTCAAAATTGACTATTGTGAACCCTGAACCGCCTATGTCAAGCAATTTTGCAAGATAAGCTGCCGCAGTGTTATGATTTGAGTGAGCGAACTTTATTGGGGAACCTTGATCCATTCCATAATCGATCAGATCATCAATAAAATTCCCCGTGGTATCCTGATCTCCGAATTTGGATACCAGAATAATCGCGGTATTTTGAAGTCTTTCAGCAGACAGTCGCGACAACCCTGTTCCAACCGCGGCTTTTATCGCTGAAGTATGAAATGTTCCAGTACGGCGCATTTGTTTTTTCTGTGCCGCTGAAATGTGCTCGAAAGGGCGATATGCTGCAATTTTAAGATTCGCCGCAAGCGATTCTATTCCATCGGATCCATCCATTTTGGTATAACTGTAACCGTTTATATAAATCATTCCGAGAAAGATTCCTTTTTAATAATTACAGCACTGTTGCATCCGCCAAATGCCAAAGAGGTCGACATTGCATATTGAGCGTTTATTTCAATGGCCTCCGTCACCGGCGGGATTTCCACGCCTTGTCCGCAAGCCTCGAATCCAGGACTTGCCGGAAGTAGGTTTTTGCGCAGTATCATAATTGTCAATATTGCCTCAATAGCTCCGGCGGCACCGAGGGTATGCCCGGTACAGCCCTTTACTGAGAGATATCTACAGACTCCGAAAATTCTTTTAAATGCGGAGCTTTCAGCGCTGTCGCTATGAATTGTTCCCGTACCATGAGCATTAATAAAGCCAATATCTCCGGGGCTTATGCACGCGTTCCTGATTGCACCCAGCATTGCCTTCTCAATTCCTCTTCCCGCCGGGTCTGGCTGCGCGATATGATGCGCGTCATTACTTCCGCCATAGGCCGCCACTGAGGCCAAAGGCTCTACAGCCCTCCGGCGCATTGAATTGCTGTTCTCAAGTATCAAAATTCCGGCTCCTTCTCCAAGACTGAGCCCGTCCCTGTCGCGGTCAAAAGGGCGGCATAAAGTTTTGGACATTACACCCAGAGCGTAAAAACCGGCATTTGACACCGGATGCAATTCATCGGCACCGCCGGCAATGACAATATCGCATAACCCGCTTTTTATCCATGACAATGCCACGCCAATCGCGTCCGTACCAGAGGAACAGGCATTGGTGACGGTAACAGCCGGACCGGAAAGCTTCAGTTTCCGTTTTATGAACTCCGATGGATTTCCGTGCCGGTATTGTGAAAGCATTCCGGTATCGAGTTCCCCGTTTCTGAGCTTACGGTGAAAGTTTATATTATTGAGAAAGCTGGCGGAGGTCGTTCCGATGCAAACCCCCACTTTCAGATCCTCCGGAACTCCATCGAAAGCGGCATTTTTCAAAGCTTCATGAAGAGCCTGGTCCAGTAGATCCAGCGAACGGGAATATTTCCCATTGGAATTAAAGTTCTCATTGAGAGGCGCGGCAAAAACACTGTGTCCGGTATCGGATTTTGACAGATTGCGGGGGATTCCGCCTTTCAGCACTTCGAAATTATCGAAACATTTCTCTCCGGCTGCCGACACGCACCCTATACCTGTAACCCAAGCAGTCATACGATTTATTTGTTTCCTGATTCAATAATGTATTGGGCTAGTGTATTGATGCTGGTAAAGATCTCCTTGCGCCCTTCCAATCCCTTGGTATTGACTCCGAATTTACGTTGAAGCACCACGACTATCTCGACGGCATCAAGAGAATCCAAGGCAAGCTTGCCGCCGAAGAGCGGCTCATCGTCTTCTATATCATTTACGGACAAATCATCCAAAGCCAAGACCTCTAAAAGACTTTCCTTGAGTTCCTGCTTTATTCGGTCAATATTTTCAGGCATACCGCTAAATTCTCCTACGTATTTTGTTGTTTTTAAAATATACCCATCCAATACGATATACAAATATAACGTCGATTACAGGACTGTCATTTAGTCCAGATATCAGTAAATAAAAAACATTGTTCAGGATGTTTTATTATCATCATTTCCAACTGTTTTGCGTATTCCTGCACCCATGGCCTTACCCATTCTGTCATGGGCGTTCCAGATACCTTGACCGGCCTCATTGTTTCTGAACCGATTACCAGATAGCGCTCTGACTCCCAGTCCTTGCAGATAAACAGGGGTATTACCGGACTCTCTGTTTTTGCCGCAATTGCAAATGCCGAATACGGAAAAAAGGCTTTATCTCCGAAAAAGTCGACTTCTATCGTTTCCGAACCGTAACTTCTGTCTCCCATCAGGCATACGACTTCCCCATTGCATAGTGCAGATGCTATTTCCAGAGATCCGTGCGCCATATTGTTGGTGAAGATGTAGTTGATGTTGCTGTCTTCCGAATTTATCTCAAGATACCTTTTCGCTGCCTCGTTGGTCTCTTCGTGGACTACAATATTTACGTTGCAGTTCAGAGACTTGAGCCCTTCAACCGCCAATTGCCAATTGCCGAAATGCGCCCCGAGCAGCAGTACTCCCTCGTCTGTTTCCTCTGCCAGGTGCCTGAATATCTCATATCCGGAACAGTCATGGTCAAAGTCGGTCAAGCCGCAGAGAAATGAAGACCTGTCCAACAGCATACACGCCTGGCTGTAAAACAACTTATGAATCCGAAACAAGCGTTTTAAGAAACCGGCGCCGGGATAGGCGTGGCGTACATAAGGCAGCGATTTACGTACCGCGCTCCAGTCAAACAGCAGATAATAAAAACAGACCATCGCGGCAAAACGCCTGGCATGCTTTATGCCGAACAGGCGGAGAACGGCAATAAAAAAAACAAATCCCGATTCATTTCCACGTTTGCGCTCAACAGTATCCGTGTCAGAGTTTGGCATTGTAGCATTTCCTGATGATGGACGCGCAAAGATATACGAGTCCAGAGGTGATTAAGGCCAGTGGCAATGCCAATATAATCGAGCCGATCCACCATTCCAGGATACGGGAACCCAGCTGACAGCATACGGAGTCAAAAGTCAGTTCTGTAAGCCACTTGCCGTAAAGCAGATAGTGCCCCACCTCCAGAGATAGAAAAGGGACAAAGGGCGGCATAAAAAAATGCTGGATGTTAAAAGCCATCACTTTATTCAAATGAAGCCTTGATGCCGCGTAAAGTATGACAATGGAGTGAAACCCGGGTATCGGCAGAACGGCCAGGAACGCTCCAACCCCGGCCGCAGCGGCCAGACCTTTCGTTGTCGAATGCTCGACAAGCAGTTCACGAATCAGTTTTAGCGGATTTCTGAAATGCCTTTTTATTTTATCTTGAAGCCTCTCAGTCTTAAGAAGCTTGCGTCTCGGAAACGGAAGAATTCTCAAGCCTACAAGATGGATGTTTATCAACGTGATTCTTAAGTTATCCATAAAAGGCTTAAACGAGGATACTCTTTTTCCCGGCGTTTCCGGATACCAGACCCGGATATTGACATTTTTCACAGGTATTCCAGCCCAGACAGCCTTTACCAGGACTTCTGTCTCAAAATTATAGTGTGAGCATAAAAAATGCAGTCTTGATATGTATTTGACGGGATATGCCCTGAATCCGGATTGTGCATCATTAATTTTACAGCCGGTCTCGACAAATGCCCAGAAATTCGAAAAACTTCTCCCGAACCGGCTCTTTTCAGGCACATTTAAAGAAGAAAAATCTCTGCAACCTATAACCATCGTATAATCATTTTCTGAAATCTCAGGTAAAAATTTTTCAATGTCTTCGGGATAGTGTTGTCCGTCCCCGTCAACTGTAATCATATAGTCCACATTATGCTCTGACAGGAAGTGCAGCGCAGTCAGCAGTGCCCGGCCTTTGCCCATATTTGATTTGTGTTTCAATACCGTAACACCGTTCAGATCGCCGAGCTCAGACTCGACATCAATATCCGTACTGCCATCGTCTACAACCATAACCCCATTGAGGCCAAGTTTCAGAGCCCTTTCAGATACGTCACGCACCGATCTTCCATTATTGAAGACAGGAATAACACACCACACAGATGAATACGGATTACTCAATATTCCTGTCTCCTTTTTTTCTCTGTTGAATCTGGAATTTCATAAACAACTTTAACTCATCATTCCGTGATTGAGGTGGAAAAACCACATGGGGCATATCTTTAACGCCATCATTCAAGCCTTCAAATAAGTCCCTTTCACTGATTTCCGGCGAAAGGTAAAATACCGGGTTCAAAAGATCCGAGGCTTCCGTAAGAAGCCCCTCTTCACGGGCAACCCGCTCAATCCTTGTTCCCGGAAAAACTCTGATACCCATAAAAAGAAACGCCGGAACCCAGTATATTCTCTTAAGATTTTCAATTCCCTCCCGTAGAGTCTCATGATTTTCTCCGGGGCCTCCGGCAATATATGAGGAGGAAACTTTAATACCCGCATTCCTGAATATCTCGCAAGAACGGAATACTGTATCAAAATCATAATGCTTCCCCAGGCCGGCAAGAGTCCGATCCGTATAAGCGTCAGCTCCCAGCTCCACGGTTTTCAGCCCGGTACGCTTCATCAGGTCTATGTTTTCAGAGCTGAACTCATCCGGGGAAAAAAATGCACACCACGGAAACTTCATTCCTTTTGAGGCTATTTTCTCCAGCAGTTCAATATACTGCTTCCCTGAATCGTTAAAGACCGAATCTGTAAAATAGATTGTTTCGGGCTCGAACCTTTTCTGAATAAACATCAAATCCTCTAATACTTCGTCGGCATCTCGGCTTATTACATGATTCCCCTCCAGGCCGGGGTATGAGCAATATATACATTTCCCGGGACATCCCCGCTTGGTCTGAAGAGGAAGCATCCCGGTTTTCGAGAGATAAAAACGTGTTATATCTTCTTCATAGTCGCAGCTCCCGAAATCGCAGTCCGTCGTCTTGCCGTAAATAATATATGGCGGCAATTCATTGCGCTCAATATATCCTGTAAGTTCAAGAACCGCATTTTCTCCGGCACCTGCTATGCCGTAGTCTGCGCCTACAAAATCAAGGATTGCTTCCGGCATAAGCGAAAATCCGGCGCCCCCTACAAAAACAGGCGCGTCGCAACAGGATTTGACTTTTGTAACCAGCTTCGCCGCGACATCAAGAAAAAATGCCGGAGCTAAATAGTTTACGTTGTCAACATTGCGGATTCCCAGTCCTATAAGTTCCGGTCGAAATTTTTTTATCTCTTCGCCAAGCTTTTCAGAATCGGCCTTTTCAAAAAGGAAGTCAAAGATCCGGACAACATGGCCACGAGCTCTCAGCGTATGTACAATAATGCCTAATCCCAGAGGAAAGACCGCATAAGGCTCCTCCGCAAGGTTAGTCGATATCAGCAATATTCTCATCAAGCACTGTTCTCTAGGCGTTTTCTTAAAGCAGTCAGAACCATCCCTGCACTATAATGAAGGTTCTTGCTTCTTTCTCCGTTACAGATTTGAGAAACAATACAAAGGATTTCATCTCCAATTTGATAACCAATAAGCATATATTCGGCACTGCCATCGCCAAGAAAAGTATTTGCCGCGGACATCAATCCGTCCAACGCATCCGAGTCATCCCTCCAGTAAAGCAACGGACCGGACAACTTGAGGCAGACTGACGCGTCAGCGGCTGCACTCGTAGGCAGCGTGTGTACAAAGAAGCTTGATCTTCCCAGTTGCCTGCCGCCTTTAATATAATCATCGAAATATCTTTTCTGATCATTCTCATGCTCATAGTTGTCAGCCATTACAATACCGGTAGAATGCCGTTGCTCGGGAGAACAGATGCCGGCATCCTCAAGCGCGAGAAAACAACTGAGGCAGAATTGCTGTGCATCAGGAGAAAATTTACCCAAATTGTCCCATTGCCCGAAAAGACGACCGGAATCAGCCAGGTTCCGCCTCAACTCTGCTTTTTCCCCAAAGGATGAAAACTCACCGTTATATAGAGTTGCATAGCTATTGCGCTGTAACAGACAGCCCCCGCTTATAAACTGTGATTTCATAAAGCTCCAAAGGGTTTCAGTCAAATACTTCAATCCTAATCGTTAAAGTAAATCCTTCATCCTGAGTTTTCAATTCTCCAAGAAATTTCCAGACGATAATTTCAATTCAAAATAATGTAACGAATTTCCTGGGTTTTTTACCGCTGAAATTTGTAAATGCTATAAAACAATATTTATTTACGGCTGTGCTTTTACTACAAAAGCAGAAAATAATAAAAGTCAGTAAAAAATGAAAAATAAACTCGCATTGGTCATAGGCGGAAGTCGCGGCATCGGACGGGCTACGGTTCTAAGGCTTGCCACGCTAGGATTTGAGATAATCTTCAGTTGCCGTGCCGAATCGGAAGAAGCCCTGTCTACCCGGGATGAGGCAACCGCACTCAACGCGAAATGCTCTATATTAACATTTAATCTCGAAAATAGAACAGAAACCATGCAGAAGGTAGAAACTCTCTGCAAGGAAAGAGTCCCCGATGTTATCGTCTACAACGCCGGAATCTCCAGGGATAATATCCTGGCCTTTATGTCTCCGGATGAATGGGATCAGGTTATGCGCGTCAATCTCGACGGCTTCTACAATGTCATTCAACCCGCAGTATTCCACATGCTAGCCAGGAAAAGCGGAAGAATCATTGTCGTAACATCTGCATCCGGTCAGACGGGCCAGGCAGGACAAGTCAACTACTCAGCCTCCAAAGCCGGACTTATCGGAGCGGTAAAGGCTCTGGCGAGAGAAATAGGAAGAAAAAATATCTTTGTCAATGCGGTTGCGCCGGGGGTTATTGAAACCGCTATGACAGAAAAACTCCCTAAAGAAAAAATTAAACCTCTTATCCCGCTAAACAGATTTGGTAAACCCGAAGACGTCGCTTCTGTCATAGGGTTTCTCGCCGCGGAGGAAAATATGTACATTCACGGACAGGTAATAGGAATCAACGGCGGCCTTGTACTATAAAAAATGACTGATTATTATGAACCATTATGACGATATAGTAGTTGGCAGCGGCATCTCCGGTATGACGATGTCCATGCTCTTGGGAAGAGCGGGACGGAAAGTCCTGCTTCTGGAAAAGCAGCACTGTGTTGGCGGTTCCATGAGGCGTTTCGTCCGTAACGGTATTCCTTTCGATACCGGTTTCCATTTTACCGGCGGATTCGGAGAACTGCTCTCGGATATGCTGAAAGCCTTAGGCATAGAATCCAGCATCGAACCGTTGCCCCTTGACACTTCGGACAAAAATCATATCTATCTGGCTGATTCTGCGGAAATGTTTGATCTCCCATCTGGATTCGATGCCATAAGGCAAGCTCTTTATAAATATTTCCCCGCTGAAAAAAATGCCATTAATCAATATTTTGACATGGAAATATCCATCAGGAACAGAACATCCTTCATGGATATTGATAAACTGAACACTCTTGACCTTCCCGAGCTGTTTGAAGATATCGATGAAAACTATCTCTCTCTTAAAGAATATCTTGACTCAATCACCGCATGTGATAAGCTTAAAACTATCCTTGCCGGATTCGCTCTTTGTTATGGCAGTCCGCCCAAAATAACTTCTCTGGCCAATCACTGCCGTGCCTCATACGGACTCCACAGAAATCTGACAAAAGTAAAAAACGGGGGACAAGCGTTTGTTGACGCCTTTAAAAAAGAAGCCCGAAACCATAATATCGAAATCAGAACCGGAACAACTATTAAATCAGTAGAAAATATAGTCCGGCAAAAAGCGTCTTCCGTTACTCTCTCCGATAATTCCTGCTATTCTATCGATAACTGTATCATGTGTATTCATCCTAAAGAAATACTCAATATCCTGCCCGCAAGAAAAGTCCCGCAACAAACCAGAGAAACAGTTCTGAACTATCAGGAAAGTATTACTTTCTTTTCCATTTTTACTGAACTTAAAATTGACTATCCAGTAAAACCAAATCTCATATCCATGCTTTCATGCGCTGATATTGATACCATTATTGACAATAAATCCCCGGCAAGTGCTATGGCTGTTCTGACCGGAACAGAAGAAATTAACGGAAGCAGCCATAGCCTCCTGTGCGCATTTGAAACCGAAGCCCCAAGCTCGGGCGACAGATGGCGAAATACTCTCCATCGCTCGAAAGATAAAAGCTACCAGCAATATAAATTAAAAAAAGCTGAAGATATGATCCGCCGTATTGAGCATATCCTTCCCGAATTCAAAGGGAAAATAAAACTCACAAACACTTCTTCTGTACTTACATTTGAAGATTACATCCCCCCATACGGTTCTGCTTACGGTATCATGCACAAAATGAACGAAACTCCTCTTTTCGGACGTTTGCCTATAAGAAACTTTTATGCAGCAGGGCAAAATGCCGTACTTCCCGGCCTGCTTGGTGCAATGCTCTCTTCATTCATCACCGCAAGATTTATCCTCGGAAAAAATTTTATCGTGTACAGCAAGTTGAAGACAAATTTACGGTAATGAAAAGCAAAAACGAACGAAAAAGTGCCTTTCCAAGGGAGGAGGTAGCCTAGTCGCCAGAAAAGGGGACTTGCTGTCTATGCGGCTTTCTTGATATCTATCTATCTTTCGTTCTGGTCAGACCATATTTTAGATTTATAACTTGTTCATATCCAAAATTTTAATTTTTAAATTTGCATTTTTAAAGGCTTTTTTTGGTAAAAAACGACTATAAATATATTGACAATAAATGACTTACAATTTTAAAACATGGTCAGACCTGTCCCTCAAACTTCTGTTCTGTCAATCCAAGCCTTGCGTACTGCTCCTCGGGTGCGTCATTTTCGTGCATTATCCTCCGCATGTGACAAATCAAGCGTGCCTGCTCCGCGGGATTGTCGATAGGATTGACTTGGAACGGATCATTGTCTAAATCATATAACAAATTGCCAAAACTGTGCGCATTTGCCATAAATGCTTTTCCCTTTGTTTTCAACACCTTGGAGTCTTTGGTAAATTCAAAAGGACTTGCAAGTTCCGCCGTTCTTAGTTCTTCTCCGGTAAAAAAGCCTTTCATATGGGTCGGCATCAGTGTATAGTTGTAAAGGGGGGCATTTGCTTCCGACACAGGCGCTCTCATGTATACATATCTGCCATCCGAACAATTGACATGCCCGCCGAATACTCCAAAAATACAGGCTTCGCGAACTGCTTTGTTTTTCGCAATTGTATCCCGCAGGACTTTTCCCTGCATGTCCTTCGGTACGGGGATATTGAAGAACTCCAGAATTGTGGATGGAATATCATGGGTCTGTACCAGTTCATTGCACCGTTCTCCCATCCTCTGGCAACGCGGATCCCATATGTGCAACGGCTTGACACTGACGTCTGCCCAAAACGGCGGTCTGCAAAATGCCCACCAGTTGTGTTCGCCAAGCATAAAGCCGTGGTCTGTCGTGACAATCAGCATTGTGTCTTCCCACATTTTCTGCTCGTCCATAAAATCAAGAATACGTCCCAGCGAATGGTCGCACATGCTAACCAGCGCCGCATAAAGCATTCGACAGTGTTCGATCATTTCAGGAGTTTCATTCTCTTTTACCTTGTCATAGCAGGGCCAGTCGAAATGAGGTCCATCATATTTGTGAGGATATAAATTCTGATATTTTTCCGGCACAAAGAACGGCGGATGCGGATCAAAGCACTCAACTTGCAAAAACCAATTATCTTCGCAGTGATTGGTTCTTAAAAATTCTTCGGCTTTATCAAAGGTTCGTGCCTGAGTAGACGTAGCTTCCGTGTTCGTGTATTTTCGGTTTATCCAATCCTGCCTGTAGGATTCCCCTGCGTACACAGGAATTGATGGCTCAGCGACCTCCGCTTTCCATTTGTCGCCCTCCTGCCCTCTGATGCATTCCCAGCTGGAATAGCGGTTATGGTAAGTCGCTCCACCATCTTCCCAATAATGATAATGGTCGCTTACTAGATGGCTGTATACACCGTTGTTTTTTAGTATTTCAGGCATGGAATCGTCAAAGGGCTCGATCGGCCCCCAGCTTCGGTGCAGGAAGTTGAGTCTGCCAGTATGCAAGTCACGGCGTGCTGGCATGCAAGGCATGCTTCCGACAAAACACTTGTCAAAGGTTACTGAACGTTCTGTGAGGCGTTGAAAATTAGGCGCTTTTACCCAGTCATTGCCGTACGGAGGAAGAAAATTTTTAGCCAGCGAATCGAACACTACCATTATTGTTTTCATTTTATGATATTCCTGATATAGTTTTGTTTTATTCTACGAATATAATCTTTTTTGTGTTATATTGGAATAGAGAAAATGAGCAAAAGTTTATACAAAATGGGAAAAACCACTGCATGAACAACGCCGTGCTAAATGCTGGACAGATAAACGGAAGGCTACCTCCCGGGAGAAAGACTGGG
>MHBG01000035.1 GCA_001804785.1 Lentisphaerae bacterium GWF2_45_14 | reverse complement strand
GGCGTCCGCTTAATTTTTACCCCGGAACTCTTGAGGATATTTTCAAAATCTTTCGTATAAAGTGAACCTCGGTCACAGACGAGGTAACGTTTATCTTTCAAAAAGCCATCAATGCAGTCGACCTGATTCCGGGCAACTTGTTTCATCCAGCGGCCGTCAGGATTGATTTTTACTCCGCCAAGTTCGACCATGCGCGTCTGTATATCTATAAAGAATAGAATCATGCATCTGACGAGGCCGCGCGGCGTGAGAAGTTCTACCGATATAAAGTCCGTTGCGGCCATGACTTCCAGGTGGGATTTTAAAAATTCTTTCCAGCGGATGCGACGTTTGAGTTCGGGATCGGGCACGATCCCGTGATCCTGTAGGATGCGTTTTATCGTTGTCCGCCCCACTTCCAGACCCAGATATTCCATGACTCCCTTGATCCGGTCATAGCCCCATTCAGGATTGCGCTTTGCTAGGCGGAGTACTTCGTCGATTATTTCCTGAGACACGGTCTTGCGGCCCTTTTCTGAACTTCCTGCCTCTGAGCATTTATACTTTTTAGCGACAAGAGCCCTGTGCCAGCCGAGAATGGTTTCCGGTTGAAAGATTGTCGTTATCTGCGAAAGAATATGTTTGTTCAGCGCGATGCCTTTTACTGCCAGGCGCCGTTTCTGGGAATCCGAGAGCCGAAGGCGTTTCACCCCGTATTTTTCGTGAAGTTCCTCCTTGAGTACCCTATTTTCTTCCATACAGTAATCCAGAGATTTCTGCATGTTCTGCAAAAGCTCCTGAACGGCTTTGTCTGTCATCCCCGAGATCAGCGCGACTATCTTATTGTATGTCTTCTTTATCATAACAATTCACTTTCTGGAACGTGTTTTTCAATATCCGCCAAATATCCGTCATTTTTCACGTTATAATTTGAATTTCTTTCAAACTGAGGCTAAATGTAATAGATATGTAAGTAAATTTCAATTATGGTACGTTCCTAGAAACACCATTTTTGACGGAAAAATCCTTCCTCGGCTCATTTTCTAATATCCAAGATGAAAAATCTTACCCATCATCCCTGTAAATCAGTGCTTTATCCAGAATATTTAGTGGCACCTTCCGTCGTTGTCGATTGCGTAGACTTTCGAGATGGATTTCTGCCACCAGACGCTGTCTTCATTGACGATGGTCATTTCCTCCAGTAAAAGTATTCTTCAAAAAATATAAATAAATATTAGCTATTTTCTCTATCCTCAATCTCTTGTCCCCCTACACCTACAGAGGGTTTATTTTCAAAAACTTTTAAGATTGTAAAAGTCTTATCTTCAAGAATAAAACATAACGCATGATCTTTATCGCTTTTATCTTCAAGAATAACAACTACATATTCTTTTTCTTGCTTTTCCAAGGTTGCCAAATATTCATTAATTATTTTACTTCTAAAAGAGAAATCTACTCCCATTCTATCAATGCAAATGGCAGTATAACTAGCGCATTTATAATTATAAAACATCATATAAGAAACAATATTTTCATCAATTATATTTATCATCCGATCCCTTTTCGCATTAGAGTAGGAAAAATAGAATATAATAGAGTCAATAAATCCTGTATTGGGATTATTAGATCCATTACTCCATCCATAGTCTTTAACTTTAAGCGTCTTGACATTTACTGAAAAAACACTATCACCGTCAAGGGCAACATGGGTTGGATTGGCGTAAGTAATAAGCCAATGTGATTCATCTTTGTCTCTCGATAAATTAGAATGAGCAGGATATTTAAGATACTTATATATTACCCCTCGTTCCCTTTTAAATATGTCCATCATCTCTGAATCTGATGTTTCAGAATAACGCTTATTCTCCCACAAGAATTGATCTAATGCATAAAGTACTTTGTGAATATTCTGCATGACTGATTCTTTTTTCTGTTGTTCTTGATACGTAACACATCCAGAAATTAGCAGTAACAAAAAGAAGATTTTTTTCATGAATTATCTCCTTGAACTTGGTTTAGTTGGATTTATAACTGGGGTGATATATAAAGGTTTTATTATCATCTCCCTTACTTGTTGGAAATAAGATGATTGGTTTCTTTTGTTTTTCTGCCCAGTCTGTATCAGCTTTAGAAAACTTGCCCAAAGGAGCATCAGGCGGGTGAGAATGATAGGCTGCAACAATTACTGAATCTTTATTGCATGGAGCGTATCCAGGAATACAAGAGCCTTTTTTATGTCCAACAATAGGTCCTGTTTTATAGTATAGCAAAACTCCATTTATGCATTGCTTACAAATCAAACCACAATATTCATAGTTTTCAGGATGGTCTTTAGTTGCCTTTGTCGCAAGTTCTTTAGCTTCAGCAGTAGCATCAGTAACACTGTCATATTTTGTCAAGCGCCCCAAATAATCTGTCTGATCTATAAAATTATTTCGTAATATACAATAAAGATTCCATCCACCGTTTTCTTCTATATCGTCATGCTTGGTCCATCGTCCTAGGGTTGGAGTGTAATAGCGGTAGTTATAGTAGATGAGGGCAGTTTCGGAGTCGTAGTATTCAGAGCTGAATCCAAAGGGATTATCTATAGAGTCGTTGCAAACGGTTAATTTACCAAAGGGACTGTATTCGTAGTTTGCAACAATAGTCCCGCTTGCATTGATCAACTGGCCTATGTTCTTGTTGGCATCCAGGGCGTAGTAGCATGTTGCGTCGGCTGTTACATCATATACCGAAAACGGTGCTTCGCCGTTCCAGACGAACTTTTTCAGGGTTGCATTGGAATTCGCACCGTCGAGTTCCTCTATCTGCTTGAAACTGTCGTATATGAAACGTTCGTGCTTGCTCGTTGTCCCGCTGTCGGTAACTTTCTTCTCGACTCGGCGTCCCATGTAGTCATACTTGAATTCCAGAGTCCGTGTGCCGTTTGTCGCAGATATCATCCTGTTTTCAGCATTCCAAGTGTATGTCCAAGTTCCGTTTGTAAGCATGTCTCCATCGTCATCATAAGTTGGACTCAGAGAACCCGCGACTGTATACTGGTTCAGATTACTTGACGTGTAATTGGTCGTTGTTCCGGCAAGTGTAGAAGTAATCCTGTTCCCGATATAGTCGAAGTTATAGCCGTAGTTGTAAGAGGTATCATTTGAGGCAACTGCGCTGGTCACTTCACTGCGGTCATTATAGCCATAAGTAATAGAACCATTCTGACTAAATGCGGAACCGGACTTACTCATACTCGTACGTCTGCCTAACGCATCATTCACATAGTCGTACTTGCTGATTGTTGTCGTATCATATTTGTTTTCAACAGTGGTTATAAGGTCGCGATTGGACTCGTAGCTGTTCGCTGTCGTAATGTCGTGAGGATAGTTGATTGACGCAAGAAGCTTGCTGTTTGCAAGGTAGTTATAGGTATAAACATCGGAGCCGTTTGTCAACGTAGCAAACCTGCCATATGTATCATAGCCATAATCGACATCGTATTCAGTACCGATGTTCATCCCGCTATATCTCCCCATCGAGTCATAGGATCGTACCAGTTCCTTACTATAAATACCGCTGATGATTTCATTTGTCAACTGGAGCGCTGAATTGTAACTGAAGGTCCTTGTGCCGACGGCATCGGTTACTGCTTTCTGCTGGCCTTTCCTATTATAGGTAATTGTTATATCAGGGGTGTTGTCAGAGTAGTCTACCGCGAGGAGTTCGCCAGTATTGGAATCATAGCCATAGGTTGTAGTAACTCCTCGTGCCCATATCCGGGTTACAGGTTTGCCATCGGTTGTATAAGTATAAGTCGTACCTTTGTTATCGGCATAAATTTTGCTCAAGAGGAGGCCTGTTGCTGGTTCATAAGTCCACGTTGTTATATCCGGAATGTTCAAATCTGTTCGATAGGTTTTCAATTGAATTGTTTGTCCGTAAGAGTCATAAACAAAGTCAACCGGATACTCCGTATCCCCGCGGGCGGATAAGGTTTGTCCCCGTTCATTATAGGTGTAAATCTTAGACTTATTCATTGCATTGGTTATAGACAAAAGGCGACCTGTCGTAGTTTCATAGGCATAGCTTGTCCGATTACCAGCCGCATCTTCAACATAATCAACTTGGTTCAAGGCGTTATAGTGAGTCATGCTGGTTCCAATGCGCGGGTCAGTTACTCCGACTTGCCGTCCAAGATCATCATAGGAATAGGTCGTTGTGAGATTGCTCGTAGAACGACTGGAAATAGTAAGTCCATTAACGGCAATAGTCTGTGCATCGACAGTTGAATCGGGAACATCGGTTGTTTGAGTAACGGTCTTGTTCTCCCTGTCAAGCATAGTTGTTGAAATTGTTATGTTGCCGTAAATGTCGGTTGAAACCTGATTCAAGACGATTCCTGTCGGCAAGCCAGTAAGCTGACTCTTCGTGGTCTCAGTAGTTGTAGCAGTCGAGTCGTTGTCTATCGCATAGACTTTCGAGACGAATTTCTGCCACCATGCATTATCTTCGCTAACAATAGTTGTTTCCTGTTCGGTAATCCTGTCCATGGAGGCTAAGTCGATACTGCCGTTGGCGTTGACATCAAGGCAAGTGCGGATTTGATTGCCGACTTCATCATATGCATAGAGGGTGTCGGCTGAGCCTGTTTTCGAGACTTTTATAAGCTGACTTTTGTCGTTGTAGAAATACTGCGTTATGATCGTCGAGCCGTTGTAGCCGGGCTGTTCTTCCTTGACAGTGCGGTTCAGCATGTCGGTTGTAGTCTTTGTCCATCGCGCAGAGCCGGAGGAGCCGGTATATATCTTCGTCCAGCGGGTACCGTCGGAGTTGACACCGTGTTCAAAATAGCGCACAACTACAGCCGTGCCGGTAACGGACTTGACTTGTCCATCGGCATATTTTACTGTGATCACAGTAAAACCGCCAGGAAGAATTTTTGTTATTGTTTTACCATCGGAGGAATAGGCGTAGGTGGTCGTAAGGCCGCTTGCATCGGTCTCGGAAAGAATGCGGCTCATCAGGTCGTAGGTTTTCGAGGTCGAGAGGCTGAGGCTCCCAGCGGAAACAGTATCGCTGAGTACATTTTCTCTGGAGTCATAAGAATAAGTCGATACAATATCTGCTGATCCGTTATGGCCTTTCTTCGTTTTTGTCGCCATGCGTTTGAGAAGGTCGTAAGTATAAACGTACTCGATACCTTCTGATGTTGTTTCAGAGGCTTTGGAACAGCAATTCCAGTTTGCCGTTGTCGAAGTGTTGTTCGAGGAATATGACGCCGTCACATGATGTTCGGAATCAAAGGTTTTGAGTATCCAAGCGATTCTTTCATAACCTGAGCCGGTATAAACGTATTTTTCTTCAAGGGCATCGTTCCCGAATTCATCGAAGACAGTAATCTCACGAAGGGTTTTACCCGCTATGCCATCGGGAGAAGCTTCTGTTCCATGGGTAACGGTTGTACGCATTGCGTAACCAGTTCCGGCAGTAAATGTACTCAGAGTCGGATCAGCATTCGGTGCGTAGGTTCCGTATTCATAAGTATAGGTCTCTATCAAACCGTCCGGTTTGACCTTGGTTTTGAGCCTTCCGGCAAGTCTTTCTCCGGCAGCATCGCCGTAAAACGTTATGACAGTCCTCTTGTTGCCCGCAGCTCCATAGGCGGCGGACGGAGAGGCCGCATCTTCGGTTATTGTAACTTTTTCTCCGTTCGCATTGGTTTTATAAGCATAGTAAATCTTCTGGACGGTAATATTCTGTATCCTGATATCGACAGTCCTGTAACGCTGATCGTTGAATTCCAGGATATCTTCCGGATCGACAGGGGTGTAGGAATAGTAATATGTTTTTACCTGAGCGGCGCTTGCCCCCGATGCTGCATCAAGCCAGCTTTCTGAAACATAGGTTTTCCTTCCTTCGGAATCATAATCACATAATATCCAGTGGCTATTTTCTATAGTGGATTTAAGCTTACCGTATTTACCGGTCTCGGAAGAATCTTCATAGTATGTATAATAAGTCGAACTTAACGGAGACGAATCATTTCCTATATGCTCTTCAGTCGTAACATCTCCCCATGTTTTCTTTACAGTTACCCCATAACGTCTATAGGCAAGATTTCCGGAAGAATCTTTTATATCCTGGACAAAGTTCATCGTTGTCCGTGCAGTATTCCAAAGCTTGGACATGGATGAAACTCGCGCTCCAGCCCCAGCTGTAACAGTCCACTGATCCAGCGATTCGTTATATTGCCAGTTGTAAACGTATGAAGTTCCATTTGCCTGCTCGGTAATCCTGACATTGTCGAAATTCGTATCACTGCGAAGAGGATTTTCAATAGTCCAGACAGAGCGAGGCGTTCCTGTCGGGACATAAAGCCCGGTAGACGTATTTTTGCTTCCTGCGTTTTCCGGAGTATAAAGTCTGATTTCATACTTATATTCATCAATGACTACGATATCACAAAGGCCGTCCGCCAGTGACCATATCTGTCGATAACTATTCCATTCATCCCGTATGATATCCATGCCGCTGTCAGGATTACTGAGATTAATTTTTGTCCCGTTGGGATTTATTACATATACAATTGTTTTTGATGCAGCCAGATACCGTATTACAGTCGTATCGCTAAACACCCTGTCATAAAAGACGGGGTCATCGGTAACCTGATTGCCGTTCGCATCAAGCATGATGAGCTTGGAAGAAAAGCGGATTGTATCGCCCGATGGATATCCGATGCTTTCCCCTGTCTGGAATTTATAATAAATATATTCTCCATTGGAACGCTTGATCGTAATTTCCCTTGATATCCCGTCATCCAAATCTTCTGTTGCTACTGCGACAATCGCTTCTGCCTCGAATAATGAATAGTCAAGAGACTGCGGAGAAAAGAGCGAACTGCTTGGTTTATCGCGGTGAACCGTCAGAAGCGCAGAATAACTGTCGCGGTGCAATATTCTGCCGAATGGAATAGACATATCAATAGAACAGGAATTAGAATTCTTTTTGGAATTTGTAGGGTCATCATCACATTTGCACGGCGTTTTACACTGAGACTGACATGGATTTTGCTCACACGTTTGAGGACACTGTGTCGGATCCGTATCGCAAGGGTCTCCGCCTTGGCATTCCGGCAACTCCGGGTGATCTTTACATTTATCAGGTTTTTCATCATCTGGCGGTCCTCCGCTCGGAGCTGGGTTCGGCGGATTCATGGCGAATGCATGTGGAATTGCGAAGAAGATTGAAAGAGCAATC
>MHBG01000034.1 GCA_001804785.1 Lentisphaerae bacterium GWF2_45_14 | reverse complement strand
TCATACAACGCCCCGGCATCTATTGTTCTTGCATCTTTTATTTTCATGATTAAACAATATAGGCTCAAAACGTTAAAATGCAAGCTGATTATCAACCGAGTCTATAGTTGGCGCGGTACTCCCGGTTGGCATCCTGGTTACGATGGCCGTGGCGCTTCTGGCTGGTACGGCAGTCCCAGTTGGCATCGCGGGATTTATCTGCCGCGTCTTCCCTGAGCGTATATTTCGTTTGCTTTTGGCGGACTGAATTACTTTTACTGTTCCGGATTATATTACCGATATGGCGCATTGGGTTATATGGTTGTGGCGCCCCCGCTTGGGGCGGTCATTCCGGCTTTGCCTGACGGCTGCTCCGTTGTATATGTAAGAGGGCCACCCTATTATTATTATTACTCCGTTGCCCCATCCGGCGGTTATCTGGTCGTAAATCCTCCAGTTCCGGCGTATTAGCGGGAGATCACGTCCAGTTCATCAGTCATGATTCCCCTTATCATGTTACTGCATGGCAGCTGCGTTATTTTTTCGAATATATCTTTGCTGTTGACTGTCCATACATGAAAGGGGCGGTTTGCTGCGGCAAACACATCGGGATTTTCAAGAAGCCCTTTCCATGAGGGATGGACATAGTCAATCCGGTCCATAATGCCGTCAAACTTTTCCAATCCTTCAGCGGAAGAGCAGAGAACCCCGTATTTTAAACCGCGTAATCCCTCGGCGCTCAGAATTTTTTCCATAATCTCAGAGGAAAAAGAATGGAGAATTATTTCATCTCTTACAGGAGAGTAACGTTCAAGGACTTGCGAAAGTTTATCGATGAAAATATCATAATCGAATTTTCCTGCCTTTATTTCGATAAGAAGTTCCGTTCTGTGCTGCGAAAGTTTCAATAAATCTTCTAGCAGGCAGACATTTTCTCCTCGGAGTTTCGGCTTGGCGGCTTCCACTAGTTCTCTGTGCGAAAGACTGCCCACAGGTACTTTCTTCCCGGATATTTCTATCTCAATGTCATGATAAATAACTATCTGATTATCGGACGACAATTGTATATCCGTTTCGAGTCCTATGATTTTTTTACCAAATTCAGGGTGATTGAATGCTCCTTCAAAAGCTTTTAATGTATTCTCAGGATACTTTCCGGAAAATCCGCGGTGCGCTACAATCTTCATAATTCTATTCCTTATTTAACAATATATCAGGGTAATTGCTGAGTATTCCCTGAATTCCGGTACTGATGAATTTTTTATTATCGTCCTCAGTATCTGAAAAAAACATATTTGCACATAGAGAAAGTTCTTTTACTTTTCTGCAGAATTCAGATGTTACATCCGCTCTAAATGGTTGAATGTATTTGCATCCGAATGATTTTAAATCGTTAAGAGTATCTTTAGTCATATTCCCTTGACGGTTGAGTATGCATATTGAGGATTTTTTATCAATACGAAGTATTTCTTCCGCTTCCCAATAAGTCCCTACGGTCAGATAGGCATCTTCGTAAAGGTCGTATTCTTTATATAGCCTGCATATTTTCTCAAGCAATGGTTGGGTCGTATCGTACAATTGGATATTCATGCATGTTTTCCCCTTCATCGCGTCAATGACTTCCTGAAATGTCGGAATCCTTATGTCATCGTATGCTGGAGATGAAAGTTTCCTGCCTGTATTATGAGCGCCTTGCCAGAATGAAAAATTAAATTTCTTGATTTCCGAAAGGAGATAATTTCCCACCAATCCTTCTCCGTCGGAAGTTCTGTCCAGAGTCGGGTCGTGAATTACTATCGGGATAATATCTTTAGTGCCTCTAAGATCGAATTCGATAATGTCAGCTCCGATATTGACGGCTTCCCGAAACGCGAGCAGTGTATTTTCGGGAAATCTGCCGGAAAATCCACGGTGTGCTGTGACGACCAGTGTGTGTGTTCCATATATTTCACCGAGATTTAATTTACCCATTTCTGCATATCCTTAAAAAGTGGTTATATATTCAATTATAAAGTTCAGGTCTCCTTGATGATTTAATCACATCTCTGTAATTTACAGTACCGGTTCCGCCGGGACCTTCACTCATCAATGGAGACCCGATATCTATATTGGCTGATAACGTGCCGGAGTTATGTCCCATATCCGCAATAATGGTTCCGCTTCTATCTATAATACAACTGCGCCCGATCATTATGCCAGGTTTCCATGCAATTCCCGGGCTGACGCCATAGCTCGAGCGGACAATAAATACAGAGTTGTCAAGCGACCTTGCCCTAGTCTGAATCTCAAACGACGTATCCGAAAAATATCGTTGCAAAGCAGGATAAAAAATAATGTCGGCGCCCTTTCCGGCCAGGACACCGGCGACTTCGGGAAAATAACAATCATAGCATATCATAATCCCGATCCGTCCGAAATCAGTGTCAAACACGCGAATATCATCACCCGGTACAATCTTTAACTTTTCCCGTTCAAAAAAAGTGAGATGGGTTTTCAGATACTGTCCGGCAACATTCCCGCAGCGATCTATTATCCTGGAACTTATAACAAAAGAGCCATTGTCTTTTTCCAATGATGTATAAATCGCATAGAGTTTATATTTTTTACATAAGGCCAATATCTTTATTAACAGACCGTCTTCATTCGAAGCCTTTTCCCAGGAATCTTCGATAGATAAACCGAAGACATTGAATATTTCAGGTAGACATATAATGTCGGCATTTTCATTAGCCGCCTTTTCCAGCAGGAACAAACCAGTTTCAATCATCTCTTCATGCGAAACAATGCCACCGTTCTGGCTCTCGGGAATCGGCGGTTGAACAGTTGCAACTTTTAAGGATTTAACCATTTGTTTTTTCAATTCTTCACACTCCGTGAAAAAATTACATTTACGCCGCTTGCTTGAAAATTTTCTATTAAAACGGAGCCTCTTTTTACAGGGGTCTTGACTTTTATAGAGTAAATTGTTTTTAGAAGTTGACTTACAAGGTTTCTGGAAATAGCCTTGTCCGTCCTGACCGGAATGAATGGAAGTACTTCTGAATCAGAGGGAACGACAGCGGTTACGGTTCGCTCGGGAGAGAGAAGTTCCTTTCTGGCATATTCGGCACCGCGCGGACATTTGTTGCCGGAAACTTTTACCAGATCTGCATCGTCGGTTTCGGTTTCGATGGTGCATCCTGCGGGACATATAATACATATCAGTTTCTTTTTCATTTTGTTTATACCTCCGTCAGTGATACATTTATCTCAGGGGAATTTTCATTAAGCCCGTCTGTCATTTCCGGTGTGAGTGTAAAGCTTTGCATCTCGGGGGGACGCACATATTTAAGTTTGCGCTCAAACAGTATTTTATCGGCACACTTGACTGTGAGCATCGCATTTTCAAACGGCATCAGGCTCCTCATATAAAATTTTTGAGGAATACCGGTCCGGTACTTTGACGGGACAATATATTTTATATTCGATCCGGCAGAGATATTTCCTTGCGTACATGAACATTCATCAGAGGAAAGATAGCTGACCACCGCGCTCCCGCAATTTTCCGATTCCTCTGAGACGTAATCAACAAGGTCATGGACGTGCAATACGTTTCCGCACGCGAAAATACCCGGGACATTCGTCATCATAGAAGAATCAACATAGGGGCCTCCAGTGGCATTCGACAGCTTGACTCCCGCTTTGACGGAAAGCTCGTTTTCCGGAATCAGACCTGCTGAAATCAGGACGGTATCGCAGTCTATTTTGAAGGTTCCTGAAAGGCTGGGCACTCCATCTTTGAACGGCGAAACATCCACGGATTCAACGCGTTCCTTTCCGTTGATCGCTGATACTGTATGCCCGAGATAAAGCGGAATTTCGAAGTCGTCAAGACACTGTGCGATATTTCTCGCAAGTCCTGATGGGTATGGGAGGATTTCGATGACCCCCATCACTATTGCGCCAGACCAGGTCAAGCGTCTCGCCATTATAAGACCGATGTCGCCGGAGCCTATTATGACGGCTTTCCGGCCGGGCAGATAGCCTTCGATATTAAGCAGGCGCTGGGCAAGTCCTGCGGTCATTATTCCGGAAGGTCTTGTTCCGGGAATTCCGAGGTTTCCCCGATTACGCTCACGGCATCCCATCGAAAGAATCACGGCACGGGTCTCAAATTCCGTAACGCCTTCGGCGGAAGATGCGAATACGCTTTTTAGTATGCCGTTGCTCCTTATCTCGAATACCGTGGTATTTATAAAAGAATCTACTTTGTTGGCGGCGACAAGGTCAATGTCCATTTCTGCATATTCCGGCCCCGAAAGCTCTTTGCCGAAACGGTGAAGCCCGAAACCAGTGTGGATGCACTGATTCAAAATTCCGCCAAGGCAATTTTCCCTTTCGATGATAGCAGTGGAGAATCCCGCCTTTGCTACGTTCCATGCGGCTGAAAGCCCGGCCGCGCCGCCACCGATGATAATTGCGTCATAAGTTTTCTTAATCATTTGAGTTCTCCGCTTATTCTTTCGCCGGTGATAAAGCTGCCATTTCCTCTGCGGGTAATATGGTCGATTGGGATACCGGTCTCTCTTGATATAATCTTAAGTATTTTATAAGTGCAGAAACCGCCCTGGCATCTTCCCATGCCGCTCCTGGTATAGAATTTTATTCCGTCTATTGTCGTATGCCCTTTTCTTATGGCATCGACTATTTCTGCTTCTGATATCTGTTCGCAGCGGCAGACGATATTCCCGTAAGCGGGATTTTTCTCTATTAATTCATCAAGTTTTTCGGGACTTATGCCGTATATTTTTTCAGTCCTGGATATTTCTGGGATGAACGACTTTTTCTTTTCCAGTTTCAGTCCGCAGTCCTTTGAAAGGATTTCGAGGACATATTCCGCAATCGCGGGAGCGGCGGTTAGGCCGGGAGATTGTATTCCGGCGACTTGTATAAAGGCAGGAGCCATCTGCGATTTTTCAATAAGAAAGTCTTCGTTTTCGAGTACTGGACGCAGTCCAGAGAACGATGTTATCACGTCTCTGCGGGATATTCCGGAAACCATTCGAGACGCCTGAAGGAATATGCGCTCCATGTTGCTGTATGTCGTTGAACTGTCCTCTTTATCGTCTATTTTTTCAGAGGTGGGGCCTATCATCGTGGTTCCCTCAACGGTCGGGATAACAAGCATACCTTTCGATTCTTTCGCCGGAACAGGAAAAATAACATTGTTCGGACGTGCGGGAGAGTTTCTGTCAAGAAGAAATTCCTCACCTTTGCGCGGGTGTATCTTGAATTTTTCACCGTTGAATATTTCAGAGATTTTATCGGCGTAAAGTCCGGCGGCGTTTATCACGAATGAAGCGGCAACAGCCCGACCGTCCGATGAGAAGACCTGGTGCAGTTTTCCGTCGTACGAAGATCTTACGACTTCGAAGTCTCTTATAAAATCAAGGCCGTTCAGTTGCGCTGATTCCATCAGGGAAAAGACAAAGCGATACGGCTCCACCACTCCAGCGAAAGGGGCGTAAAGCCCGCCCGCGATGTCAGGATTAAGGCCCGGTTCAAGGTTAAGCAGCCTCTCTGAGCCGCATATCTCTATTCCAGGCGCGCCGTTGGCAACGCCCTGTTTGTAAAGAAGTCGTACTGTTTTCATCTCCTCGCTTGAAAAGGCGGCCACGATTATGCCCGTTCGCTTGAAGGGAAATCCCAATTCCTTGTGAAGCTGGTCATACATCATATTGCCTTTAAGCTCAAGCCTCGCCTTCAGCGTTGTTGTCGCATGGTGAAATGCTCCGTGGATTATCCCCGAATTTGCCTTGGAAACCCCGAAGCACGCGTCCGGAAATTTTTCAATCACGGCGGCTTTGAGTTCATATGATGAAAGCAGCCGGGCAATCGAAGCGCCGACCACGCCAGAACCCACTACGACCACATCATAATCCATTGAATTCATTGGAAACACCTTGTTTCATTGAAAGTTTCATTAAAATAAACTATAAGGGATACTGTGAGTTTTGTCAATATCCTTGTTTTGATTTTGTTTACTTTTATTTTGCTGATTGTGAAACTATCTTAACAACACAACAAAAGGGAAGCCCGGGACAATGAACCTATCTAACATAGCCGAAAGCATCAGACGGATACGGCAGCAACAGAATATGACGGTCGAACAGCTTGCCGTAAAATCCGGTTTTACCAAGGGTTATATCTCCAGGCTTGAGAATTTTAGAGTCAATCCGTCCCTTTCGGCATTGTCAAAAATAGCGGCAGAGCTTGGCGTACCGGTGACGGCTCTTTTTGAAGATGAGTTTAAAGCTCCGCCATATCTTCTGGGGAATCTTTCATGTGGCGAGGAAATAATAAGAAATGAAGGCCCCGAATACGGCATCAAATATTTTTCCCTTGCCTTCAAGAAGATTGACAGAATAATCGATCCATTTATTCTGGAATATTTTCCATCCGACAAAATACGTGAACCGATGATGCATGATGCGGATGAGTTCTATGTACTGCTTGAAGGCGAAGTCGACTTTCATGTCGGCGATATGACAAAATCCGTCAGAATGAAAAAGGATGACACCCTCTATCTTTCCGCAAACATGCCCCACTCTGCTAATCTTGCCCCCAATTGTAAATATGCCAAGTCAATGGTTATATATGCATCAGGCAAGGACTATCCGCGCTAGGAGCACTCCTCCCGGAAAGCATGTCTGCCACATGTACATGGAAAAAGCCTGCATGAAGTGATGCTCACTCGACTGCCGCGATTATCGGAAGATTTCGGTGCCGGGGATGTGTCCGAAGATTTCTTCTGAAAGTTCTACAAGTTCGTTGTCTTTGAAAAGATTGATGAAGTTTTCATCATCCTTGTAGTGGTTCCACCTTTCAAGAACCTTCATCTGCGTGCCGGAGCTGTCCTTGCTCGTTCTGTCAAATGAACTCCCGCCTCCGATGGAGAGAACCTGGTCTATTGCGTCGTCTGAAAACTCAAGTCCGAGCGACTCGGCGAGTTCCCTGCGGTATTCCTTTTCGAGGAACCACTTGTTATAGTTTATGTGGAGCTGCTTATTTTTGATGAGGCTGGTTTTGCCGGTGAATTCACGGGCGTAGGACTTCCATATTTTTATAACGGTCTCTCTTTCGCCGTCCTTCTTGAGGGAGTATCTGTTGGCGTTGATGTCCTCTTCCTTTTTAAGTCTGCTGGCAAAGAGGTTATAGGGGTCTCTCAGTATTATCATGTCGAATCGTTCGGCACTTTTTCCAATCCAGCGGTCATGGTTCGCTTCAAATTTCCCCGAACAGAAAACGTCCTCCAGAAACTCCTCTTCGTAGCTGTAGACCAGAAGTTCTTTGCGTGAAAAGCGGCCAAGCCGCTCGGCGCTGATGTTGAATTTTGTAAAGAAATCTTTCTGGAACTCGCGCACAGTGCCTCTGCGCTCAAAGGACAAATAGGGGTCTGTATCCGGCTTGACACAGTTAAGGTAGCATTTGGTCTCCGGGCTCTGCGCAAATATCCAGTTGATAACGGCGTGGTTGCCGGTGCGCTGGAGTCCGGCTATCCTCAGTTCCCTTTTGTTGACGACTCCCGTGGAGCCCATTCCGCAGCCGTAAAGCAGCTTATTGGTCAAATCATAAAGCTTGCTTTTCAGCTTTCTTCTATAATATTTTATTTTTGACAAGACAAATCTCCCATATAAACGGACTTATGAAAATATTTCACCAAGTTGAAAATTCAATCGGAAAGTCCGGAAATCTTTTCTCTGTTCCTGAAAACGCCAGGTGTAACTCCATATTTTTTTTTGAACACCTTCACAAAGTATCCAGGACTTGAATATCCGCATAAAATGGGATAAGTTCGTTTTGTTTTCGGTTTTATATGCCGCTGCGGCGCTTTCTTATTATTACCATGCCGTTGCAGCGGGGGCAGCGCGTAATGTTTTCATTGTACTTGGCGAGAAAAGCGTAGTGGCAGTTGTCGCAGAAGCTTAGAATGTCTTTTTCTCGCTCCCACTCGTGTTCTTTCTCGCGCCACTCCTCGCGTATCCATAGGAAGGCCAGGGTCAGCATCCAGATGAAGATATATATTACAAAGCCTGTAGAATAATCAATTGGTATCATAATATCAGTTTCCTTCCTTCCAGAGAACTTTGACTATTTTCGTTCCGTGTTTTTCCATTTCTCCCTGATTTGCGATTGCATGCGATACGAGAGCCTTCATTGCGAACTGGTCCATTTCCGGGACGCCGCATCCGGAGATGAGTCTTATTCTTGGTATCATGCCTTCTCTCAGCGGGGTCACTCCAAAGACCGAGGCGGAAGAGGGGGAGTGTTCTTTTATGAGTGCGGCTATTGAAGGTATTTCATCAGCCTTAAAGAGCTGTGGAAGTCTCTCGCCGGACTGCTCAGCCCATAACGGATATTTTGATTTTCTTGTCATGTGCGAGGTTTCTTTTGCGGGGGTGGGACTCAAAGACATTATGTTGATTATCGATTCCCTTACGATTGTATCGTTATAATTTCCGATAGCTTCCAGGGGGGAATAACGGCCTGCTCTGAAGTCAAGTGTTTTATGTTTGCCTTTGATTTCGAGATCTGGGAACGTGCGTCTGAATCCATTTTTATAGAAAGTGCTGCTGTAGCCTGATTTTCTACCGGGTTTTGCCATCAGGTACGGGTCGCCATACTGGAGCCAGCGGCCTATGTTTGCGCTGATAATGGCGCTATTTTTGTTGTCGAATGAGAGCATGGAGATACTTCTTTTGCTGTTGTTGTTGTCGCCGTATCTGGCGGTGGCGGGAGAAAATAAAACAAAGAGCATGAGGTGGAAGGCTACGGTTATAAGGATTGCGGCGGCAGTTATGAAGATGGCAACCTTTTTTTCTCTGAGAAGAATGAATGAATTACTCATCTGAACCAGTGTCCCTGAATACCGTTTTTTCGACTCCCTTCTGCGGCTGGACGGTAACGACAAAAACACTTAATTTGGCCTCTTCCGCAATTGACATTACCTTTGCGACGGTACCGAAGGGCGTTTTGTCATCGGCCCTGAGAACAATGGTTCCGCTCTCACTTCTTGAGCCGAGTTGTGAGAGTTTTTCCTTGAGAAAATCCCATCTGCCGATAGGCTGGTCGTTAAAAAACACATTGCTTGTCTCATCGATGGTGATTACAAATTTTTCAACGCCCAGATTACTTCCGTACGATATCTCCGGCAAATCGACTTTTATACCGGACACCTGGACGAATGAGCTGCTCAATATGAAAAAGATGAGCAATAGGAAAAGCACGTCGACCATCGGGGTCATGTCGGCCTTGCCTTTAAGGATTTTCAGTCTTGACCTGAAATTAAGAGGCCCGTTCCTGAGGTCCATTTTCGTTTTTCCCGTTTTTTCTATGATTTTTAAAGAAGTAGAGAATTTCGCTGGCAGCCTTTTCCATATCGAGGGTTATCGCCTCGACTCTTGACACGAGGTAATTATAGGCGATATAGCAAGGTATTGCGATAGTCAAGCCCGCGGCGGTTGTTATGAGCGCCATGCCTATGTCACCCGAAAGGTCCGCGGCGGAAAGATATACTCCCTGCTTGGCGTGGATGGTCTTGAACGCTCCCATCATCCCGAGCACTGTGCCGAGCAGTCCCAGAAGCGGTGTCACATAGGATATTGTCGCAAGCGCGTTAAGTTTTCTGTCGAGTTTGGGCAGCTCGATAAATGCGGCGTCTTCAAGCGACTGTTTTATATCGTCGTCGCCCTTGTCGTAAGCCTGTATTGCGGAGCTGAGGACTCTGGCTACCGGCCCTGGTGTGTTATCACAAAGTGTGAGAGCTTCGATAATTCCCTCTCTTTTTAGGACGTTGGTAAGGCCGGCTACCAGTTCGCCCACATTGACCTGTTCCCTGTGGAGGTGGAACCACTTTTCGATAAAGATATAAGTAGCGGCCAGACTGCAGAAGAGGATAGGCCACATCACCGGCCCGCCGTCCCTCATGAGTTGATAGAATAACATTTTCAATTCCTCCGATTTTTAGAGCTGTACTTTATATTTGTTCCTGAGAGTTTCGATGATTTTCTGGTATTCATCGGCCATCTCGGGGTTTACCTTTATGAGCATTTTATAGGCTTTGACAACATTGTCCATGGCCTCGGGCGAAGCTATCTTCATATAAATTGATATTGCCGAATGGATGGCTTTGACTATCCATATTTTATCGACGACGAGTCCTTTTTCGGTCTGAAGTTTGTATGTATATATGAGCTCTCTGTATTTTCCTATGGCAAGTTTTATATTGTCGAGTGTTTCATAGCATTTGCCTAGTTTGTAGATGGTCTGGTTTCTGATATCGGGAGTGATATGGTTTTTTTCCAGGATTTTATCAAAGGAGGATATGGCTTCTTCTATATATTCTTTCTGAAAACTTTTCGAATAAAGGGCAAAATCGCAGTCGCCTATTCTTCCGGTGCAGGCGGTTTCGAGGGGGGATGCGGGTCTGCGTTCGGCTGCTTTTTTATAGTATTTTATGGCTTCCGAGTAGTCGCCTTTTTCCGACAATATTTCAGCGGTGAGGTAGAGCCCTTCGGTATTTATTTCCTGCTGCTGGAATTTTTCGTTGAGTTCTTTAAGGGAGGCGAGGGCCTTGTCGTAGTCCTTGAGCATTATGCTGATATTGGCCGATTCATAAAGGGCTTGAGCTGAGACGAGCGGGTTGTCTTTGTATTTTTCCATTGTTTCGGTGACCGTGGCACTTGCCTTTTCGTATAGCCTTTTTTCGCGGTAATAATCTATGAGCCAGAACAAGGTTGCCGGTGCGAATTCGCTGGAGGAATATCTATCGATGAGCATCCGGGCAGATTCCAATGCCATGTTTTCATTGCCAGTGGAATATTCGGTGCATAATTTTTTGTAAAGTGCGTTAGGCGAGATGGTTGAATTGGGATATCTCGAAATGAGCTCAGAGAAATATGAAGATGCTTTCGAGTATTCGGCATTGTCAAAAGCTATTTTTCCGGCCTGGAAAAGTGAGAGTTCGGCGAATTCGCTTGACTTATAGGCGCGGGCTGTTTTGACAAATTCAGCTTCGGCTTCGGCTTCTCTTCCGAGCCGGTTAAGGATATCGGCATGGTAATAAGCGGCTTCTATGATGATTTTACCCTCTTTGAATGAGGAGAGTATTTTTTCGGAGACCTCGAGGGCTTTTCCAAGATTGTTCATTTCGATATATGAGCGCATCAGCCAGTAAAGCGCCTTTTCCCGGATATTTGGGACGTCCATATCGGCTGCTTTTTCAAATTCTGAAGCAGCCCTGGCATATTCCTTCTTGATGAAATATATCTGGGCCATAAGAAGTTCGCCCTCGCTCTTCTGCTCGCGGTCAACAGTGTTGGCTATGATATATTTTATATTTTCGGAGGCGAGGTCATAGCGTTTGTCGGTTATGTGGATGTTGGCGGACTCTACGGCGGCGTTGAACTTCATATCGAATGAACACTGGCTGTCGTCCATGATTTCAGAGTAGAGTCTCAATGCCCTTGGGTTATTGGCCTTGTCGTGATAAAGTCTTGCTGTCTGGAGTTTTATGTCATTAATATCTTTTGATTCTTTGAAATATTCCAGATACCGTTCCGCAGCCGAGATGGCTTTGTCCTTGAGCCCCGCTGAGACATAGACATTAATCATTATTTTAAGGATGGATTTTCTTTCTCTGTCCGAAGGCGCGAATATGAATGCCTCTTTGAGGAATTTTATGGCCTCATCAAAGTCTTTCTTTTTCAGGAACTTGCCGGCAATGAAATTGACAGTCATATAGAGAAGCGGGTACGGCTCGGAGCCTATTTTTTTTCTTAGACGCTCGTAGGTGTTGCTCAAATCCAAGATATTGCCTTTCTGGACGGAAAGCATGAGAGAGAGTATTTCCATATCCGTCTTTTCAGTCGCCGGACAATTTTCAATTTTTTGGGAAAGTTCTTTTTCCGCGGTCTCTGTTTTGTCCTCCATTATCATGCAGAAGATTTTTCCCTTAAAGCCGGACCATTTCAGCTTCAGGGTTTCCGCGGAGTTCTCTAAGGATGAAAACATTTCCGAGGCTTCCGTCCATTTTTTTTCTTGCATCAGAGAGAACGCAAAGCCCTGAATCGCATAGAGACGGATAGCATTATCTTTTCCGGAAATGAGTTCCTTGTAAATCGGGGCCGCCTCGGCAGAATTTCCGTTCAGCATGAGAATGTCCGCGCGGAAAAGACTCACGGTATCAAGGTTTGATTCGGGAAAGCGTTCAATGAATTCATCCAGTTCCCTCGATGCGAGTGCCGGGTAAGCCCCTTTTATGTAAGATGTTATCAGTGCAATATAGGCGGTCTTAAGGTTTTCCGCGTTGCTCGCGGAGTCCGCCTTGAATCGCCTGTAGAAGACTATAGCCTCATCGTAATCGGCCTCCTTGAGGGCAGTATCGCCGAGCTGCTTTGACTTATTCTCCACCGCGGGTATTTCTGCGGGGGCCAGCACGGGAAAGACAAAAAGCGCCGCCACAAATATGGCGGCGGCTTTTAGCCGATATTTATCAGATTTTACTTTAAAATTCATCTGACTTTATTTCGCAGCAAGTTTTTCCTTGATCTTCTCAAGTATTCTGTTCTGAAGTTCGGCGCTTTCCATGACAATTTGTTTGGTCTGGTCACGTCCCTGTGCAAGCTGTTCGCCCTCGAACGCAAACCATGAGCCTTTTTTGTCAATAACGCCCAAGTCGCATCCGACATCCAGAATTGAACCCGATCTGGAAATGCCTTCTTCGTATGTTATGTCAAATTCGGCTATTCGGAACGGTGCGGCAAGCTTGTTTTTCACCACTTTAACTCTGGTCCTGTGACCAGTTACCACTCCAGCGTTGTCCTTGAGAGCCGTTATTTTTCTTATGTCAAGCCTTACCGAACTATAGAATTTCAGGGCGTTTCCGCCTGTGGTCGTCTCGGGGTTTCCGAACATCACGCCAATCTTTTCCCTTATCTGGTTTGTGAATATACAGCATGTGCGGCTTTTGCTTATCGCGCCGGTAAGCTTTCTCAACGCCTGCGACATGAGGCGCGCATGCAGACCCATGAAAGAGTCGCCCATCTGCCCCTCTATTTCGGCCCTCGGCACAAGCGCCGCGACAGAGTCTATCACAAGAACATCGACTGAATTGCTCTTTATAAGAGCGTCGGCAATGTTGAGTCCGTCTTCTCCGCAGTCAGGCTGTGAGATAAGAAGGTTTTTTGTATTGACGCCTATTTTTTCGGCGTAGGACGGGTCTATCGCATGCTCCGCATCTATTATCGCCGCTATTCCGCCGGACTTCTGGGCGTTCGCGATAACGTGCAGGCAGAGCGTGGTCTTGCCTGAAGATTCCGGCCCGAATATTTCTACGACTCTTCCCCGGGGAAGTCCGCCTACTCCGAGCGCTATGTCTAAGGCCAGCGCCCCGGTACTTATTGTGGGGACATCCACATGCATTGAGTCATCGCCAAGCTTCATTATCGAGCCTTTACCGAATTCTTTTTCGATCTGGCTCAGCACAATCTGAAGATTTTTATCCTTTCCCGCAGCACTGATTTCAGCGCCCCCTTTTTTTTCCTTCATCGCAGTCGTATCCGACATAATACAATGGCCCCTTTCTGAATTTTTTTATATATCGAGGTCTTTTACGCCGGCGGCGTATTTCTCGATGTACTCTCTTCTGGGTTCGACGACATCTCCCATAAGAAGAGTAAATATTCTTTCGGCTTCGACGGCATCTTCCATCGTAACCTTGAGCATTTTTCTCCTGGTCGGTTCCAGTGTTGTTTCCCATAGCTGTTCAGGGTTCATTTCACCGAGACCCTTGTAGCGTTGGATGTGCATTCCTCCCTGGCGTCCATTCTTTTTGATCTCTTCAAAAAGACCCTTTATTGAGTTGGCTTTTATCTCTCCCTGATCAGATGACTTTATCGTAAAGAGGTCTTTCCTTCCTGCAAGCAGGTCGTTGAACTCGAATCCCAGCTCTTTTACTTCGTGCGCCAAGTTTTCACATGTCTTTGCTTCATAGATGCTCAGAACGTCTACCGGGCTTATTGTTTTTACCTTGTCTATTTCAACTTGGCCCGCTTCACCTTCCAGAACTTGGCCTTCGGGCTCTATCTGGGGCGGCTCGCAAAGTCTCGCTTCGAGCTCTTCGACGACTTGCGCCTCTTCGACATCGGAGTAAACGAAACATTCTGTCTTTGTTCCATCTTTTTCTCTTGCTGAAATACGGGCTACTGGAAACGTATCGTCTTTTATGTTAGCGATATAAATATCAGGTTCTATTCCGTGCCTGTGAAGGCCAAGAGATATTTGCTGGATCTTGGTATGAAGCGAAAGGATCTTTTTAAGTACCTCCGTATCAATGCTTTGTTCCTCATCGCGGAAGACCTCTATGTCTTCGCAGCCGAGTTCTATAAGGTACTCGTCAAGTTGCTCTTCGGTATCAATGTACCTCTCTTTCTTCTTCCTGGTCACTTTGAAAAGAGGAGGTTTGGCTATGTAGATGAATCCCGCCTCAATGAGTTTCTTCATCTGGCGGAAGAAGAATGTAAGAAGAAGAGTCCTGATATGGGAACCGTCAACGTCCGCGTCGGTCATTATGATGATGCGGTGATAGCGTGATTTTTCTATGTTGAAATCTTCATTGCCGATGCCGCAGCCTATTGCTGCAACAAGTGACTGGATTTCCTTGTTCTCAAGCACCTTGTCAAGTCTTGCCTTTTCAACATTGAGTAATTTGCCTCGGATCGGCAGTATCGCCTGGAAGGAGCTGTCGCGTCCCTGCTTTGCGGAACCGCCCGCCGAGTCGCCCTCTACTATGTAAATCTCGCACTTTGCGGGATCGCGTTCCGAACAGTCGGAAAGCTTGCCGGGCAATGCGAATCCATCGAGAGCGCCTTTGCGCTGAACGAGTTCTCTCGCTTTCCTGGCGGCTTCGCGGGCACGGGCCGCTGTCATAGATTTGAGTATTACGTCCTTGGCCGTCTGCGGGTTTTCCTCGAAGAATTCGCCGAACCCTTCATTTACAACTGACTCTACAATCCCGCGAACTTCGCTATTGCCGAGCTTCGTCTTGGTCTGCCCCTCGAACTGCGGGTCCGATACTTTAACGCTTATCACGGCTGTGAGGCCTTCGCGCGTATCGTTGCCTGTCATAGCCTTTTCGTTCTTGAGCATGTTGTTATTTTTCGCATAGGCATTGACTGTCCTGGTGAGCGCCGTCTGGAAGCCCGTAAGATGTGTACCGCCCTCAATTGTATTGATATTATTCGTATAGCTGAAGATGTTTTCGGTAAAGCCGTCATTGTACTGCATTGCGATTTCGACATCGACTCCGTCGCGCTCGCGGTGCAGATAGATCACCTGCTGATGCAGCGGTTGCTTGTTAGTGTTGAGGTGCTTTACAAATTCGCATATCCCGCCCTCATAGAAGAAGGTTTCTTTGCGGATTTCTTCGCCCTCTGGAACTCTTTCATCGGTCAGTGTGATGGTTATTCCCCTATTGAGGAATGCGAGTTCACGGAGACGGTTCGCCAGAATGTCCCAAACATAAACGGATACCGAGAATATTTCATCATCGGCCTTGAAGGTTACTATCGTTCCGCGCTTCTGAGTGGTTTTTGTCTTAACAAGCGGGCTTACCGTGTCGCCTTTTTCAAACCTGATATGATATTCGCCGCCATCCCTGTGGACTTCGACTTCGAGCCATTTACTGAGCGCGTTTACGCAGGAAACACCTACCCCGTGCAATCCACCGGAAACCTTATAGGAGTCGTGGTCAAACTTCCCGCCGGCGTGCAGCACCGTCATTACAACTTCGATGGCAGGTTTGCCTTCGCCCTTGTGCATATCGACCGGAATTCCGCGTCCGTCGTCGCTGACGGTAACGCTGTTGTCCGTGTGTATCACTACATCCACAAACTTTGCGTAGCCCGCGAGTGCTTCGTCTATACTGTTATCGACTACTTCATAGACAAGGTGGTGGAGACCGCGCTGTCCGGTATCGCCGATATACATGCTCGGCCGCTTTCTTACTGCCGCCAGTCCTTCAAGAACTATTATCTTGTCGGCGCCGTATGAAGCTGCTTCTTGTGCAGTATGCTGAGCGGGCGGTTCCGATTGCTGATCTTCGGGCGGGATACTGTTTTCTTCGGTCATTTTAATCTACCTCCAGGGGACAAAAGTTCATATTCAGCAAAGCCCGCGAATGAAAGGCTTTGAATAGTTATTGCATCGAACGGAATAACTTACTATGGAAAGGTGTTTTTTCAATCGTTTTGCGAGAATATTAACGGAATGATTTCAGCAGTCCGGCAATGTTCTTGCCGGCGAGGTAAAGGTTCTCTTCCGCCGAGTCTATGGCTTCCTCTAGCGAACATGGTCCGCGCGTTATACTGTAAGCAGCCGCGAATATCTTGAGCAGTGAGTCCGCATCTCCTTTTAATGCACCTGAAACAAGCACGACAGGTACATTTTTTTCACGTGCCGCGTGAGCCAGTACGGAACATAGCTTGCCGGCACCGGTCTGGGAATCCGTGCAACCCTCGCCGGTAATCAGCAGATCAGCATCATCAAGATGCCTTTCGAGCCCGCTCACCTTCATCATGAGCTGCGCGCCCGATTCGACTCTCGCGCCGCAAAATGCCCTCAGCCCTGCTCCCAGTCCTCCGGCTGCGCCATCTCCAGGATTGTCAACAGTTTCCAGAAATCCTTCCCGCATCAGCACTGAAGCGTAATTCGCAAGATTTTTTTCCAGCATTTCGACCATTTCGGGCGTGGCGCCCTTCTGAGGACCGAAAACCCTTGCCGCTCCGTTTTTGCCGAGAAGCGGATTTGTAACATCACACGCCGTTATTATTTCGACTTCCCTTATGCCGGGAAGTGCGTTCAGAGCATCTATCGAAAAGAGCCTGTCAAGGTCTCCGCCCGCGCAATGCTTTGGAAGTTCTCTTTCTTCCTTGTCGAGGAACCTGTAGCCAAGTGAGGACGCCATCCCGCTTCCGCCATCGACCGTAGCGCTGCCGCCTATTCCGATTATAATCCTGCGTATATCGGTTGCAAGTATTTCGCGAAGAAGTTCGCCCGTGCCGTAGGTACTTGTTTTCAAAGGGTTAAGCTCTTCTTTTGAAAGGAGTTCAATCCCGCTTGCAGAAGCCATTTCCATGATTGCCGTAGACTGGCCCCCGAGTATTCCGAATTCAGCCACAACACTCTTTCCGAGCGGACCTGGGACTTCAATTTTTCTTATTTTCCCTCCGGTCGCAGCGACTGCCGCCTCGACTGTACCCTCGCCGCCGTCGGCCATCGGAACACATATTACTTCCGCTGATGGATCAGCCTCGAGTATCCCGGATTTCAATGCCTCGCAGACTTTCGGACTTCTGAGGCATCCCTTGAACGAGTCAGGCGCTATAACTATTTTCATTTTCCCGCCTCCCCCTCTATTTTTCTGAAAAGCTCCGCAGGAATGGATTTATCGGAGAAATCCGCCGCCGTTTTGTCAAAATCTATCCTCGTTTTCCATCCAGGGCCGTATATCAGAAGGCTGCTTACCAGCCAGAAATCGCCATGCTTCCGAAATGAACCGAACTCTCCTGTGCGGTACGGTTTGTCTTCACTTTTTCTGAACCATTCAACCTTGAGCGGAAAATAGTATTCCGAATTTATATAAACATGGATGTATTCATCCTTTGAGGGCGAATTCAGTTTTAAGACACGGCACTCGTAGCCTTTGATTCTTTCCGACGAAAGCTCTTTATCAAAATCCCAGAACATGAATGCCATCGTAAGGTCTTGAGGCCGGAGTCCGAATTCAGCGAGCTTCGATTTCGCCGGTTTCGGCTCCATCGCTATCACACTTGTCGATTCGGGACCGGGTTCATATTTTTGTCCCAGCAGATACCCTTCGTTCCCGTTTATTATAACTTGAGCCGCTGTCCTGTCCGGAAACATCCTCAACGCCACATATATGGGAGATTCTGAATTGTCTTTGTCCCTGCGCCTGTGAATGGCCTTTCCTTCCATTGTGACCCAGTAGTTTTTGCCTACTGGGTTTCTGGCCTTTTCGAGAAAACTCTTGCTGCTCAGATATTCCTCGGCAGAAAGCAAAGGCAGCAGCATTCCCGTAAGAAGAAAAATGACTGCTAATATTCTCATTTTCTGACTTTTCCAGGTTTCCCTTTTTCAAGTACAAAATCAAGAGCGTCGGAGGCAGTTTCAAAAAAGTTGAACGAAATCTTTTTCTTTACCTCGTCCGGAATGTCCTCCAGATCCTTCCTGTTTTTTTCAGGGAGCGCGATTTTTTTGATTCCGACCCGATGGGCCGCTATAACCTTTTCCTTTATTCCGCCTACAGGGCTTATTTTCCCGCGAAGGGTCATTTCGCCGGTCATTGCCAGTCCTGCGCGAACGGGTTTTCCTGTCATCAGCGAAACAAGCGCCGCAGTGATTGTTATTCCCGCCGAAGGACCGTCCTTAGGCGTTGCGCCATCGGGAACATGTACATGGAAGTCTTTTTTAGTAAAAAGATCCGAATCTATTTTGTAAAGCTCATGTTTGCTTTTTATATAACTGAATGCCGTTATCGCACTTTCTTTCATCACATCGCCGAGCGAACCCGTGAGTTTTAGCTCACCTTTCCCCGGCATCATCGTAGCCTCAATCGGCATTATTGTGCCGCCGTCACTGGTCCAGGCCATTCCTGTGGCAAGGCCGGGCTCGGATTTTCGTTCCGCTTCGTCCATAAAAAACCTGCGGGGTCCGAGGAATTCACGTGTTTTCTTAGCGTCAATGATGGTAACAGGGCGTTTTTTATTTTCACCGGATTCTACTATTTTTCTAGCCGTTTTCCGGCACAGCGCGCCTATTTCCCTTTCAAGGCTTCGTACTCCGGCCTCGCGTGTATAATAGTTTATTATTTCATCTGTTGCATCCGGGCTTATTTTTATATGGGACGCATTGAGTCCATTTTCTTTTATCTGGCGCGGAATCAGAAATTTTTTCGCTATCTGCTTTTTTTCCATCGCCGTATAGCCGGGCAGTCGTATTATCTCCATTCTATCGAGGAGCGCGGGAGGAATGGTATCGAGTATGTTCGCGGTCGCTATGAACATTACGCTGCTGAGATCATAATCCAGCTCAAGGTAGTGATCATTGAATGCGTGGTTCTGCTGGGGATCAAGTACCTCCAGAAGGGCGGATGCGGGGTCGCCCCGGAAGTCATTGCCTATCTTGTCGATTTCATCCAGCATGAAGACAGGGTTTGACGTGCCGGCTTTTTTTAATCCCTGGATAATCCTTCCCGGAAGCGCGCCGACATATGTCCTCCGGTGTCCCCTGATTTCTGCCTCGTCCTTTATTCCACCGAGCGACATTCTGACGAATTTTCTTCCCATTGCCCTTGCTATTGACTGGCCCAGTGACGTTTTTCCGACTCCGGGCGGCCCGACGAAACAGAGTATGGGCGACTTTTTGTCGTCCTTTTTAAGCTGGAGTACCGCGAGAAATTCGAGTATGCGCTCCTTGACCTTTTTGAGGTCGTAATGGTCCTTGTCGAGTATTTTAGCGGCGCGTGTAACGTCTATGCTGTCCCTTGAAAAATTACTCCACGGTACCTCGAGCAGCCAGTCGATATATGTATATGCCACATTGTATTCGCTTGATGCCTGCGGTATCATCTTCAACCGCTCTGACTCTTTTTTGATAGTCTTGAGAACGTGGTCCGGCAATGTCAGCTTGGCAATGTTTTCCTCTATCGCTGTGATATCCGGGTTTTTCATGTCATCGCCAAGCTCTTTCTTGATGGTCTTGAGCTGTTCCCTCAGGAAATATTCGCGTTGAGTCTTGCTGAGCGCATTATGTACCTGACTCTGGATCTCAGTTCCCAGATGTATAACTTCCACCTCGCGGTTCAGCAGTATCGTGAGAAATTGGAGGCGCTCATGGAGCGACGGTACGGCGAGCATCCGTATTTTTTCGGACGTGCTTATGTTGAGAGTGTCGGCTATCATATCGATGAGCCTGTCATTATCGTCTATATTGAGGATTGCGACTTTCAACTCTTCCGGGAAATTTGGCGAATATGATATGATTTCCTGAAACTGATTCAGCGCATTTTTCACCATCGCGGCTATTTCAATATTTTTTTCCTTGACCAGCTTTATCTTTTCGACAACCGCATAAAGAACTCCGTCCTTTTCCTCCCCGGCAGAGCTGACATGCCTGATTCGTCCGAGTCCTCTTACCAGTATTCTCACGGTACCGTCGGGAAATCTGAGAAGCTTCACGACCCTGGAAAGAACGCCTATTTTTGTGACTTTTTTGCCGTCAATAGTCTCTTCCTCGATACTCACTCCGGGGCTTTCGTTTTTCGTGGTAAGCGCTTGCTCCGGCAGTTCAGGGAAGAGCCCAATGAGCCTGTTCGAGGCCATCGCCTGCTGTACTGTTTTTATTGATGAATCGCTGTCGATGACAAGCGGCGAAAGTGTGAACGGGAATACCACCGTATTTGTGAGTGTCAGCACAGGGATTTTCAGAATACCGTTATCCTGTTTATCCGAATCGCGGTCTGAATCAATCAGTTTTTTATTTTTGTTGCGGGCTTTTTTCTGACTCATTTGGTAAAAATACGTTTGATTGATCTTGTGCTCGTATTCATCTCGTTATGGGCGACAGGCAGCGAGAACGAGAACGTCGCGCCTTTGCCCTTTTCGCTCTTGACGGTTATTGAACCGCCATGAGCTTCAACTATTCTTTTGCAGACGGCAAGGCCGAGCCCGGTGCCGGCCGAACCTTTTGAGGTTATAAAGAGGTCAAATATTTTTTTTGTCTCAGCCTCTTCCAAGCCGGGGCCGTCATCGCTCACTCCCACGATTATATAGTCCTTGGTGTCGCTGAAACAGGCATCGATAGTGATCTTTCCTATATCTGTCTGCTCAAGGTCTGTGCGTTTCTGCTGTATAGCGAATTCCGCGTTAGTAAGCAGATTCAGGAGTATTCTATGGATTCCCTTCGGATCGACTTCCGCATAAAGCGGCAGTTCTTTTATTTTTGGATTGACCACGAGGGTTATGCCTTCCTGCTGCATTTGCGGGAAGAAAAGCTCACCAACATCAGTCATGATATCGGCAACGTTTTCTATTGAGAAGTTAAGTTTTTGTTCACTGGCAAGATTGAGCAGGTCCAGCACTACATTGCCGAGCCTTCTGTGGTTTTTATTGAGAATATGCCAGGCCTCATCGGAGAGCTCGTAATTTTTCTCGTCAAGCCCCATTCGGAGGAGGTTGAGGCTGCCGTCGAGTCCCGCCAGAATATTCTTTATGTAATGGGACAGCGTCGCGGCTGTCGTTCCGGTCGCTACGAGCCGCTCATTCTTGAGATTGAACTCCATCATGTTACTGTGTTCCACGGCCATTCCTGCCGTGTGAGCTATGACGGTGAGCAGGCGGAGGTCGTCTTCCGTATATTTCTCCTGGGGACTGGTCAGTGTAAGGTAGAGCATTCCGAGGGTTTGCTGGCGGCCCAGCATCGGTACGCACATTATGCTTGTGGATATATGGGAGACCACGGGTACCTTTGTCTCCGTAATCTTATCGTCTTGAAACTTATCTATGGAGAGAATTGCCTCGCGGTTGTCTTTGACAAACGCCACGATGGTTTGATTTATGTCTTTAGCGTCTATGATCTCGGTCATTTTGTTCGCAATCCTGCCGAGTTTTGGTTGGAACTCCCCGCTGGTCAGGTCGTAAAGCAACAAGTACGCGCGGTCGGCTTTTATTATGTTGCAGACGGCACTCAATATTTTAATATGGAGCTCTTTCTCCTCAAAGACCGATGATATTATGTTCTGGAATTTGTATACCGCGGCAAGGCGTTGATTTTCCTCATTTTGTATCCTAGGCTCTATCACATTTTCTCTGCCCGGCTGTTCCTCTACTGAACTGAGGGTTTCCGGCTGTATCCTGTAGGATATCGCGGGTTTTTCGTAGACCCCGGTACGTTCGCCCACATAAGGATCGTAAAGCTCGAATATCGTTTTGCCGATCCTGACCGATGTCTTTAGCGGAAGGGAAATCTTTCCGTGCGCTTTCTGGCCCATGACCCAAGTGCCGTTTGTGCTGTTAAGGTCTTCCACGAACCAGCAGTTGTTTTCCAGGGAGAGTCGGCAGTGTATTCTGGATATGAGGGTGTCGTTTACATGAATATCGGCCTCGGACGAACGGCCCAGCGTGAAGTCCGACTTCCTTATGGGGAGTTTTGTGCCGCGCATATTGCCCGCCACTATCTTTATTACGTACTCGTTGGCGGAATTGCCGACAGAGTTCTGTATCTCGTTTGTCATAATCGTTTCCCAATCTTCTGGAGACGCCTTCATGGCGAATGCTATGAATAATGGAATTCAGATAACTTATTTTTCAAGTCTCGTTAAGATAACTTGACAATCTTTTGCGTTATCCGGCGTGGAGGAAGTTTTGCCTTTCAACGCCATTTATTATGATTGCCTTGCCGTCGCGTTTTGCCGGACACGCATACTGGCAGGCACCGCAGCCCCTGCAAAGTTCTTCTTTCACGACCGGTCGCGGAATGCCATCGGGCGATTCGTCAATATCTATGGCTCCGAAGGGGCAGTATTCGTGGCAGACCATACAGTATTCTTTGTCGGTCCATGCCAGACATGCGCCTCGGCGGACATGTGCGACTCCGATCTGCAGGGACTGCTTTGCCTTTTCCTCAAGAAAATTTATCGCACCCGTCGGGCATACTCGGTTGCACTCGACGCAGTACTGCCCGCAGGCTCCCTTGTCCGCGTCCATTTCTGGAGCAAACCAGCTTCCGGCATCCGCATTGTGAGGAAATTTTGCCGTAAGTATACCAGACGGGCAGACCTTTATGCATGCGTAACACCTCATGCAGAGTGCTGAAAACCTCTGCGTTCGGACTGCCCCTGGTGGAAGCAGGGGATACTTGCCCGCAGATTTGTCCCGCTGAAAAGTTCCGAGCTTTTTTGCGCACAATGCAAGCGGAATTCCCACTACAATTCCTCCGATAAGCTCTCGCCGCTCCTTTGCAAATTTGGACAGGAGACGGGTCTTGTCTCTTTTTAGGAACTTTGCCAGGTATCCCAGCGGACAGAGCTTTGAGCACCATATCATAGGCTGTATAAAGTGCAAAAGCAGCAGGGCCAGGCTGAAGGCAAGTGGAATAAAAGTTGCCGGTATCAAAAGCCCGTTTAGCGGAAGTCCGAGCCTTGTAAATTGCGAAAGTGGATCGGCAAAAAGAAAAACAGGTACTGAAAGAATCGATGAAAATATCCCGGCCCAGAACACGGTTCCCGCTATATTCCAGCGGAGCAGTTGCCATTTTAGCGAGTATTTGGAGGCCGCGCTGAAAAGCGTACCCATCGGACACACCCACAAACAGAACACTCGTCCCCTTAGAACGGCTGCAAGGATGAAAAGACCGGGCAGTATCAGCCATAACGCCGGGAACGATATGTTCTTTTCTGAGATGAATGATGCCGTTAGCGCAAAAACTCCTGACTGCGGCAGTATTCTGGAAAGCTGCGGCAGTGAGGCCGCCAACAAAAATCCCGTGAAAAGCACGAGGCAAAAAAGCCTTGTCAGAAGCCGGATTTTTCCCACCGTACGGGAAACCATACCTTCAACCCTCAATCTTGTGAATATTCATATCCTCCAGGCGGGACGGTCCCAACCCCTTCCGCGCGGCGAGCTTTATGTACAGTACATTGTCGGGGGAATCGTGAAAAAGTGTCGAAGCCCATGCGTCCGCGGCGACCTGATTTTTTGAAAGGATCAAGAGATCGGGGTATTTCATGTTTTTTGAGGGGCCTTGCGGCCCGTTGGCCATCATTGTCTTGGTCGCATCGATAATCGTCCATGTCGGCTTCATGAATTCTGCAAAATCGGCGATGCACTGATGGAGGTTATTTCTATGCCAGTAGCCCCTGTCCTTTACGGCGCCCATCCAGTTTTTCATCGCCATGCTCAGCTTTGCGCCGCCGTGGTGCTTTGCGACAGGCATGTTGACGACCGCGTCGGAGTCCATAAAGTACTTTGCGACTTCTACGTCCTTGAGTGATTCTCCACCAGGTATTTTTACTTTTCTGAAGTGATCGCCTTTTGTTTTAAGGTCTATCATCTTGACGCCGTTTGCCTTTGCCGCTTCCTCTATCCCGCTTTTTGTAAATGATTCTTTTGGAGACGCGCAGCTGTTTTCGGGCATGAGAATGTCGGTTATCCCCATTTTTTTCACGCCAGCCAGGAATGCTGAAACGAGTACGGGGTCTGTATTGGCCCCTGTTTCAGGCTCTCTTGCCCATGCAGCGTTGATTTTCAGCGCGAGTGTTTTTATATTCTTCCCGAAGCCGCCCTGGGATTTTATGATCTCCAGGCATTTTGCCATGAGTTTTTCTTTATCTTTTCCGTGAATTACCCATACATCCGGCTTCGAACCCTCCGCTTGCGCAGCCAGAAGCGATGGTGCGATTGCGGCGGCGGCGGTGGCGGCAAGTGACCCCTTGAGGAATCCACGGCGTTTTACACTCATTTCACCTGAAAAGTTTTTCATACATGCCTCCCTTTGAAATCCAACAAAACACTAGCATGCCGCCGCTGAAAAGTAAATGGAATATCTGCGGAATTTGACATTGGGTTTCACAATTGTTGCTATCTGTCGGACTTTTAACTTAAAATTAACAATCTTTATTTGTTTGTTTTGCACTCTTTGTGCTATTATATGATTGTTTACAAAGAGTAGGAGTTCCATAAAATGAAAAAAATCAGTGCCGCTGTCATTCTCATTCCTCTTGTCGCAGGTTCCCTTCTCCTCGCGGATGAGAAAAAAGAGAACAACCAGAAACAGAATCTCCAAACAACGAAAGAATCCTCGGATAATGAGCCCGGTAAGTGGACCGATAAAGTCCAGGAGTCCGAAAAACAGCAGTTCCGCGAGATGACCGATAAAGATCAGGAATCCGGAAAACAGCAGTTCCGCAAAGAAGACGAAAAAAACGAGATGTCTTCGAAGCAACGCTTTCGAAGCCATGGAGATAAGAAAGAGGAGTCCGAAAAACAACAGTATAAAGCCGTTACCGATAAAGTCCAGGAATCCGAAAAACAGCAGTTCCGCGAAGTAACCGATAAAGTCCAGGAGTCCGAAAAACAGCAGTTCCGCGAGGTTACCGATAAAGTCCAGGAATCCGAAAAACAGATTGAAAAAGCTGTGACTGATAAGGATGAACATTCCGCAGCCCGCAGCATCAAAGAGTAACTAACCGAAGACCGGATACAACTGTTTGCCAGCGAAAACTTTTTAGAAAGAAAGGCGAGAACGATGGGACTCTTCAGCAAGCTTAAAAATGAGTGTATTGATATCATCGAATGGCCTGACCAGTCCGGAGATGTTCTCGTACATCGATTCGACAGGAACGGAAATGAAATAAAAAATGGCGCGAAGCTGATAGTCCGCGAAGGGCAGAAGGCCGTATTTGTAAACGAAGGTAAAATTGCCGATTCCTTTATTCCGGGTACCTATTCGCTTGAAACAAAAAACATGCCAATCCTCAGAACGCTGATGAGTTGGCCCTACGGTTTCACCTCGCCATTCAAAGCCGAGGTATATTTTATAAAAACGACCGAGCAGCTTGACCGCAAATGGGGTACCCAGAACCCAGTGATGATGCGCGATCCCGATTTCGGTACCGTGCGTCTCCGTGCGCGAGGCAACTATTCATATAAGATCGGGGCTACCTCCGAGATGATATCTAAATTTGTCGGTGCAACCCCCGAGTTTAGATGCGAAGACCTGGAAGGTCAGCTTCGGACAAAATTGGTCTCGTCATTTTCAGATTGTGTTGCGGAATTCAAGATACCGGCTCTCGATCTTGCGGCGAACTACAACGAAATTGGTCAGAGCATGTGCTCCATGATGAAGGGTGCTTTTTCGTCGTTCGGCCTTGACCTGCTCACGTTTACGATTGAAAATATCACGCTGCCCGAGGAGGTCGAAAAGGCCATGGACGAAAGGGCCTCAATGGGCGCTGTCGGCAACCTCACCGATTATGCGAAGTTCCAGACGGCAAAGGCCGTAAGAGAAGCTGCCTCCAACGAGTCGGGCAATTCTTCCGGCATTGTCGGAATGATGCTCGGTGCAAAGATTGGCGAAACGACAGGGCAGATTTTCTCGGCAGCGGCCTCCGCCGCTCCCCCACCGCTTCCTCGGAAGCAGGGAACACTTTTTTATGTCGCGATAAATTCTCAACAGGCGGGACCATTCTCGCGGGAAGAGATAAAACTCAAGATAGGCACTGGCGAAATCACCCGTGAAACCCTTTTTTGGTCCGATGGAATGAGCGATTGGAAAAAAGCTTTGGAAATCACGGAGATTGCCGCAATGTTTTCAAGCCTTCCCCCGCCAATCCAGCCTCACTCTTAAAGCGTAACATTATTAACCGCATATTCAGTATTGTGGATTTTGTCTGCTTTTCACCCAATCCGTTGTCATTATATCAATGACAACGGGAAACTACAGGAGCAAGATAGTCAAAAGGCGGACGCATTGGCGCCGCCAAAAGTCTGTGGTCGGATAAAATTGCAAACATGAAGGCTCTTTAACTGGTTCGCAGAGCTCCATTCTTCGATTTATGCCGCGAGTAAGTTCTCAAGAAGTGCGAAGCATCGTTGCAAGGAGAAAGATTTCACAGCAAAGCCTGTTTGAAGTGATTGTATAGAGATTTTTTGTTCCTGGACGGATTTCATTTTATAAAACTTTGCC
>MHBG01000033.1 GCA_001804785.1 Lentisphaerae bacterium GWF2_45_14 | reverse complement strand
CGGAACGGATGCAAGGCAAAGAAGATTCTGAGGGGTGTAGGAAGACTGTTCCGGAATAAATCGATCACCCAGAAAGCTTTTAAAAGCGCCACAAACAACTACGGATGCCCGTTCTGCATCACTTTCCCTGAACCTTCTTACTGTAAGCATAATTTCCTTCTCCTGCAATTATGATCAAAGTGCATAATCTGCATCGATTTTCCTTTCTTATCAACTCGGGAAAATAAAAAAATCTAGCTCCCTTGAAAATATTTTGCTCTTTTTTCATTTTCATGGTTAGCTTTTTCGGCTAGAGAAACCATATTTTGAAGTTAATTCAAGTGAGCTTATGTTTCAAAAAAGAAATGTCATAACAGCCGTAGAGATCGGCACAACGAAAATATGTGTGCTTATCGGGGAATCCGACAAGGACGGCGGTCTCACTGTGCTGGGACACGGGGAAGCGCCGTCAGGCGGCTCCGTAGTCAAGGGCGAGATCGTCGAAATGAACACTGCCGTAGGGATACTTTCAAAGGTCTTCGATGAGGCCAATAAATCCGCCGGTTGCGAAATCGACCGCGACAACATCTACATAGCAGTTACCGGAGCCGACATAAATTACTACCAAGGAATAGGTACCGTAATCATAAACAATGAGGACAGCAAGGTTTCCGAAGAGGACGTCAATCAAGCTGTCCAGAACGCGCGGGTAAAACCCATACCGCCCGACAAGATGATAATCAACTCCTTCGATTCATACTACTTGCTTGATGGCACAAGACGCCTGAGAACTCCGGTGGATCAGATAGCCAGCCGCCTTGAGGCATGCATACACGTTGTTTACGGCGACCGCAACCGCGTGAAAAATTTTCAGAACGCTCTGAGAGACATAGGCTTTGAGGACGGTGAGGGCCATCTTGTTTTCAGCGCCGTAGCCTCGGCATATGCGCTGATTTCCGATCATGAGCAGGAAAATGGAGCCCTTCTTGTCGAAATGGGAGGCGGAATAACAGAGTACATCATGGTGCACAACCACGGTCCGCTCTCAAGCGGAGTAATCCCCGTCGGGCTCGACCATTTGGCAAACGACATCTCCATCGGGCTTGACCTCCACATATCACAAGCCCGCAAGATGATAAAAGAAAATCACCTGCATGACCTGAGACGTCAGGGGAAATCCTTTTTTGAAATTACAAGCGCAAGCTCCGGGGCAGTGAGAAAAATATCTCTCAATTCGCTGGAAAAAATCATAGATCTCAGGCTTCGCGAAACTTTTACGATGATTCGCAAGGAGCTCAAGAAAGAAAATGCCCTCAACTATCTCAGCTGCGGCGGCATACTTTCAGGAGGCGCCGCGCTTTTCCCGCCGGCACTGGAGATATACGAAAGCGTTTTTGAGTTTCCGGTAAGGCAGGGCATTCCCGAAGAGGAGGTCAGCGGCGCGCTCACCGATCTTGAATCGCCACGCTACAGCACAGTTTTGGGGCTACTCAAATACGGAAGTCTCGCGACTTATAACGGCGAACGCGGCAAGGGTTCTATCTTTGACAAGCTAATGAGAGGTGTTGATAACATGTCATCGCCTATCATGAAAGGTTTTTCGAGCCTGAGAAACTCAATTAAATTCTGACGGAATAATGGACACTATGGAAAACATTTCGGATCTGGCATCAAAAATAACAGTTTTAGGCATAGGCAGTTCTGGCGTGAAAATCGCGGAACGCCTCTTTCACATGCCCGAAATGCTGGGGCTTGAAATAATTGGCATGGATACCGATGCAAACAGCTTGGGAAAATCATCCCTTGCCAACAAAACAGCCATAGACTCGGAGTGGCGGGGCGGATACGGCTGCGGCGGCGACGTGATAAAGGGTCAGCGCTCATTTTCCAGAGAGCGCGCCCGGATAAGAAGCATCATAGAAAGCGCAAGCCTCCTCATTGTTACCGGCGGACTTGGCGGCGGAACCGTTACCGGCGGCGCGCCCATCATAGCCAGCGAAGCAAGAGCCTGCAAAAAACCTGTCATTTTCGTATTGTCTATACCTTTTGTTTTCGAGGGTTACAACAAAAATAAGCTCGCCGAGGACGGGATAAAAGAACTCCTTCCGATGGCTGACATTCTTATCTGCGTACCAAACGATTTACTATTCTCCTCACTCAGCGCGGACGCCCCTGTGGAAGAGGCGTTCCGCAAGGCCGACGAGGAAATATCGCGGGCAATCCTCGGGATAAGCGAACTTGTCCGCTGCGGGAATCTGCTCTCCACCGATTTTTCAGACCTCCGGTCCGTACTTGCCCGCAGAAAAAGCACCTGCGGCGTGGGGGTAGGACTGGCATCCGACTATGACGGTCTCAACCGCTGCCACATGGCCCTTGAGCGCGTATTGAGTTCGCCGTTGCTCGGAGGACCCGGAAAAATAAAGAACGCGCACGCTCTTTTTATAAGCGTTACAGGCGGGAGCGACCTTCAGATCGGAGAAGTCAAAAAGGCCCTGGAATCCGTTCAGTCACTTGCAAGAAAAAACGCCAGGATGATAATTGGGGCAAATACCGATGATGCCTATAACGGGAAAATCCAGATTACTCTGATTACCGTTAATTTCGAGGACGTTGCCTCAGATGATGTGGAGGAATTCGTGTCCGAAAAGACATTTGTTCAGGAATCCGCAATTACAGCGTCCAGTTCGTCCGCACCCGAACCGCCGCTCTCTTCGGAATACGAACAGCAGGAGTTGCCGCTTCTCCAGATATCACGTGGAATATTTCTCAATTCTTCGCCGTCTATGTATGACGGTTTGGATTTGGACATTCCTACTTTCCAGCGGCTCAATCTTGTTGTTGACAAGGGCGACTGATGAAGGCGGTTCTCATCCGCAATCTCTCAGCAATCTTCCTCCTCTCTCTTGCGTCATGCACTGAGAAAAAAGAAACAGCGCCTGATTTCGATTCGGCCTTCGCTTTCAAAACTCTTCAGAAACTCGTCGCATTCGGAGCACGTCCTGCTGGCAGCGAGAACAATTTCAAGCAGGCTGAATTCATCGCAAGGACAGCAATGGAATTCGGAGCCGCGGTAGAGTATCAGGAGTTTACGGACATGACGCCTGAAGGGAAAAAGAAAATGATTAATATCACCGCTGAAATAAAAGGCGGCAGCCCTGAATTTATCGTGGCAGGCTGCCACTTCGACACTAAAAAGTTCAGTTCGCCTTCGAGCTTCAATGGAGCGAACGACGGAGCTTCGGGAACGGCTGTACTGCTTGCAGCCATCAAAGCGTTCAAGGACTCCGGAAAAGTCCCGCGTTACAGTATCAGATTTGTCTTTTTCGACGGTGAAGAGTGCCTCTATTCCTATTCGAAAAATGATGGCCTCCACGGGAGCCGTTATTATGTAAAAACACTTGAAGAATCGGGAGAGCTGAAAAAGTGCAAGTCCGCCATAATAGTAGACATGGTCGGCGACAAAGAACTCGTAATAACCCTTTCCCGGGATACCGCATCAGGAATGGCTTCGATGCTATTTGATGCCGCCCGCTCCTGCGAAAAGGAAAAGTACGTCTCATGGCATTCGATGTCGATATACGATGACCATGTACCGTTCCAACAGAAGGGAATCCCGTCCATAAACCTGATAGATTTTAATTTCGGGCCTGAAAACTCGTACTGGCACAGCCCCGATGACAACCTTTCCAAGGTGAGTTCCGAAAGTCTCAACGTCGTTGGGCGCATACTCCTCTGCTTCATTTATAAACTTCCGTAAAATGACTGCTGGAAAGATACTGATATATGATGTATATTCCCAAGTCGTCCTGATTAACAACCGTAAAAAACAGGGATACGCCAAGTGCTGAAAAGCTTCTTAAAGCCACATCCTCTGAAAGTTCTCCAAGTCCTGACGCTTATGGTTTTTTCCGTTATGGGCATGGCAGCCCAGCAGGAAAAGATCAATGTCAGCGGTGCTTCAATAAGATCAGGATATTCGCTAAGGGTACCCCGCTACGGCTACGGCGCTCTCTCCTGCAGAATAGAAAACGGGGACAAGGTTCCGCACAATGTCTCGATCAAACTGATAATGGAGGACGGCTTCGGTCAATCCCAGAATAATTTATTCACGGAATCATTAGCGGTCCCGGCATTCACTTCAATGAACTATGAAAGTCCGGTAATGCTGGAGAGCTCCGAGCGTTGCCGAATAGAGGCGTTTGTTGATGGTAAAAGGCTTTCCGGCACCGACCAGCAGATAATCGTAAAACTACTTTCGGGCAAGGATATCCAAATAGGAATCCTTAACGATGATACGGAAGCTTCGTTCGGCCCCTTTGTTCAACTCCCGGAATACAAGGACAAATATTTTTCAGTGGATTTTTCAGCGGAAACTTGCCCATCCGAGTGGTTCCGACTGAAAGACCTTACCGCACTGATTGTAACAAAGCCTGACCTTCAGAAATATTCGTCCTCCCAGTTTCAGGCGATTCTGGACTATGTCTATCAGGGCGGCACAATAATATTCGCAGAACCAGAGACTGCGCTTAAAGCCGCAAAAACACCGCTCGCCGAACTCCTTCCGGTAATCCCACTCAGAATAAGGCGAATCGGAAACCTGACTGAACTCAAAAAACTTATCCCGTCGTTCAAGGGCTGGCCCGCGCATGATGCCATATTCCTTGAGTCTGAATCGTCCGGAGATGGATTCGACATACTCAGAGAGGGCGATTATCCTCTGTTCAGATGGAAGAAATACGGACTGGGTTCGGCGAGATTCTCCGCAATCTCGCTCGCCGAAAACAATTTCAGCAATAAACAGGTATGGGAAAAACTCGTCGAGGAATTTTTCAAGCACCAGGCATTCTTCCTAAGCGAAGACAGCTTCAGCGAATGCCTGGACGAAATGACAGGTTTTCCCGTTCCGGGTACATGGTTTATAAAACTGCTGCTCGCAATATATTTCTCCACATTCGGCGGCCTGGCGGCCTGGGGCTTATGGAAGAGGAAATCCGCGGAGGCCTGGCTTGCCGCGACGGGCGTCGCATTTATAATGACATTTTTCATCCTCGTAAAAGCTGAAACAGTAACTGGGAAAAAGGGTAAAATTCTCTCCTCCGTAAAAATAAAGTATGCGGGGGGAACTTCAGAGCCATCAATTAACTACTGCTCGTTTTTCGCGGACAGGGATATGCTCCTGAGCATAGGTACGGGACTGGAAAATGTTTCAATAAGTACAATCCCGCCAAGCAAGGCATCGTTGCTCCCTTCCGGTATTTCAATGATGGCAATGAACAGCGCGCAATACAACGCGCAGGGCGGTTCGGCCCCCAAAATAAAAAGCCCCATGGAAATCCTGAGAAAGAACGGAACGCAATCAATCGAAAATCTTAAGATACCGACAAAAACATCCAGGCAGTTCAAAGTCTCATCCACCGGACCCGGAACGCCCCTCGATGAATCCACCGGACCCTCACTATCCTACAGCGATAGAGATATCACGTTCTCGTGGGGCAAGCTAGACGCTACAAAGAAGGAAAGAGCCTTCCTTCTTTTCCAAGACGGTATCGTGGAGCTGTCCAGAAAAAGCGGCTCCGTCCCTGTGGACATGGCAAAATCGTCTTTTATCGAAACCGATGCCGTGGCCAGAACATTACGCGACGCCATCGAATCGGGAATGACAAGGAACGCGCCCTGCGTAGCACTCGTAACAGGCTCATCATCAAGTAATATGCAGCTTCCCGCAAATACATTTATACAGGGCAAGAATATTGAAATAATACCGGTTACCGAAAACAGTCAGGCTCCCACAATAAACATACCGGCCCAAGAAATAGTTCTTGTCGCCGCCGACACCTCCACAAGAATGGTCATGCCCGGCAACAGGATACTGAACTTCATGGAAAGCCGAGGCGCGCTCCTCTACATGTTTAAATTTACGCTTCCACCCGCCTTTTCCAGAATCACTCCCGAGGAAATAACAGTGAACCTCCAGTACAGAAATCAGGGGGGCAATATCAACGTACGCCCGCTCATATCAAAAAATGGGGAAAAAATAGACCTTATGAAAAAGAGTTCCAAGTACAATCCGCTCTCGGAAGCCTTAAAGGCAACTGATGTAGCGGGCAATCTTCACACATTCAGGGGAACTTACGTATCTGGAGCCATAAATCCCTTTACCGGAAGTGGTTATATTGTCATAGACGCCGTCGAGAAAAATCCCAACGTCTCTATGAATTCCAAGATTAAGGCGAACGCATGGGCGCCCGTGTCCATCAGTGTGTCAGTGAAGGGAAAACTGCCCGGCTGCCAGATTCCTTTTAAATATTGAATACTCCAAGGAGCGAACAATGATAAGAACAGAAATGCTTACGAAAAGATTCTCCGACAACAGGGGCGTATTTTCCGTCAATCTCAATGTTCCTAAAGGTGCTATATACGGATTTGTGGGACACAACGGGGCGGGCAAGACAACAACCATCAAAATGCTCTGCGGTCTTTTAAAATCCGATTCAGGCAAGGCCTTCATCAACAATCTGGAAGTCACACCTAAAAATATCCCGCAGATAAAGAGAACTATCGGTTACATGCCCGACATAACCGGAGTCTACCCTCAGATGAGTGTTTGGGAATTCCTCGACTTCTACGGAGCCGCCTTTAAAATACCGCCCAAAAAAAGAAAACAGCGCATTGAAGAAGTCCTTGATATAACTCACTCCACAGAAATGCTCGATTATCAAGTTGCCTCATTATCAAGAGGCATGCGCCAAAGAGTAGGCCTGGCCAAAACACTCATCCATGACCCGCCGGTACTCATCCTCGACGAACCGGCTGGCGGACTCGACCCAAACGCCCGAATAGAAATGCGTCAGACCATCGTCAGGCTCAGAGAAATAGGAAAAACAATAATGCTCTCGAGCCATATACTCCCGGAACTCGCCTCTATATGCGATGCCGTAGGTATAATATTCAAGGGAAAACTACTTGCACAAGGTACGGTTGACGAGATAAGCCGCCAGCTCCAGGAACACATGAGCATAGAAATAACCGTAGATTCGGGGATCGGCAAGGCCATAAGCCTCCTTGAATCAACTGAAGGCGTGGCAGGAATTAAGAAGACCGATGAAAATCAAATACAGATACTATACAGCGGGACTCGCGATACCGTAAGCGCATTGCTCCATATGCTGGTTTCGCACGAAATACCGTTGCGCTTTTTTAAGGAAGTAGAGGCCGACCTCGAAAACGTCTTCATGGATATAATCACAAGGGAAAAGGATAAATAAAAATGCTCTTTTCTAATCCCATATTCAGGAGAGAGTTCATATCATCGGCACGCTCGCTGAAACTCAACCTGCTGGTCGGCGGCTACTTGCTGGCGCTTGGCGGACTTCTTCTCATACTCTGGCCCGGCGGCGGAATCCAGTCCGCCGTATCCGAGAGCAGCAAGCAGATTTTTTCATTGTTCTATAGCGTGAATCTTACTCTAATGATTCTGCTCGTCCCGGCGTTCGCCGCGACCTCCATAACCTACGAAAAGGAAAACAACACCTACCCGGCCCTGTTTACGACGATTCTTTCGCCGTTCGATATAATGGCGGGAAAACTTGCCGCCTCGATACTGATGCTCGTACTTGTGGCGCTTCTATCCATGCCGGTGGCATCAATTTGCGCCCTGACCGGCGGCATAAGCCTGATGTTCGTGTTCAAGCTCATGTTTCTTCTCATGCTGACAGCCGTAACGTATGGACTCATAGGCCTTGCGTGCAGCTCGACCTGCGAGAGAGGAACTTCAGCCATCCTCATAAACTACGTACTCATAATTGTCTTCGCGGGCGCGACATGGCTGCCCGAGGCACTCCTCAGCAGTTTCGGCTTTGTCGAGATATGGCAGGTTATGAGAAGCGTAAGTCCGTACGATGCTCTCTATTACATGCTTTTCCCCGATAACTACAGGATGACCATGCAGTTCGAGCTCCTGCCCGGCGCAGGATTCAATCCTTTTTCCATATTCGTGACCTCAAATATCGCCATACTGCTGGGCGCGCTCGGTGTATTCTATTTCAATATACTCAGGGCAAAGAAAACAGGCGCCGTTCCCAAGGGGCAGATTTACACCGGATTCAAAAAAGGATTAAAGCGCAAACTCACATGGCCCTTCTACCTCTTAGACCCGCTCAAGAGAAAAAATCCCATAAGAAAATATTCCAATCCCGTATTTGTCGCAGAAATGAGGAGTAAGCTCTTTGCCAATCCCAAATTCGTCATAAGATCCGTTTCAGCCATATTTATAATAAGCATGCTGCTGCTCACGTTAATAGCCTTCCAATTCGGAGTCGGACTCAGAGCCGATACGATAAGAACGGTATCAATAATATTCCAGATAGGAATAGTCGCAATGCTTGCTCCGGGCGTAAGCAGCGGACTTATTACTGACGAACTTGTGAACGATACCCTCACCCCGCTTAGAATGACGACGATAAAGCCTTTCACTGTTGTACTCGGCAAATTGAAAGCCACATTCTTCTATGCTATGATCTTCATTTTTAGCGGACTTTTCGTCCTCTTTGCGATGGCATACCTTGAGCAGCAAGAAATCTTCCCTGACGGAACCGTACTTGATGATACATTCTGGCTTGCCCTCTTTAAAAAAATGGGGCATCTCGACTGGTGGCAGAAATTCTGGGAGACATATTATAACGTCTTCCTCTGGATAGGAATGCTCTTGCTCAGCACGATAACATTCCTCTCCGCCGGATTATTTTCGTCCGCCGTGTCGAAAACGACGGCGGCCGCAACAGCGCTCGGATATTCGATAACCGCAGGAATATGTATTGTTTCCTTCGCACCCATGGTTCTGGGAGCGAGACTTTCATACGGGCTTTCGTTTTTCATTCTCTCGTTCAATCCGATAGCAGGCGCAATGCAGATAACAAATGAGGCCTTCCAGGAATTTCCCAATCTCTGGAAATATAATATCTTTCTAATGGCCCTTCTCACGACGCTCTTTATCGCCGCCGCGACGTTCAGAATGTGGTATCTCTTCAGAAGGCAGGATTGATACCAATCCGCCTTCTGTATGTACGCTATTTATTGGTCCTTCTTATTTTTCTGCGCATCGGAAAGTTTTTGAATGAAGTTGTCGTTCTTGAACTGGCTTAGCCAGTGACGGAAAAGCACCCAGCCGCCGAAGCGTCTAACACTGTTTCGCCATTGCCTGTACCATCTGTTCCAGCCGCTTTTCAGGTTGTGTAGCCAGAAAACAAGAACAGGAAATGAAATTGTGTGAAAGCCTACTGCGAAAATCTCTTTAAACCTGTAGAATGAGCCCGTTATTTTTTTGACCGCCATCAGGGTCTCTTCCGGCGTCAGAGGGTCTTCCGGCATATAAAGCGGGAAATTCCCGTCATAGTATTGCCATCCCAGATAATCTCTTGAGAATATGCGCTTGTCTTCTTTCAGCCGCCGCGTCAGCTCTGTTCCGGGCAAGGGAATAGCGAGAAGTACCTGTATGGTGTCAATGTGGGCTTTTTTGATAAACTGCTTGAAATGATAAACCCGTTCCATTGCCGACATCTTGAACTTGATTTCCGGCGGTAGCGGATACCCGAAAATAAACATGCCGTGTATCAGAAATCCGAGACGGTGAAAGACCTTGGTCATCTCAATCATATCTTCGGGTTTTAAATGCTTGTTCATTGCTGTAAGTTCTTCAGGAATAGGCGATTCAAATCCGATAGCTACGACACCGACCCCCGCATCGCGCATAGCCTGCAACAATTCCGGATCCTTTGCCTTGTCCAGTCGTATTTGAGCCGTTACGAAAAATTTCTTATTGATTTTTCCCTGGTATTCCTTCAGCATTTTACAGAAACGCAGCGCCTGCTCCCGGTCCTGACCGAACAAATCGTCTACGATGAAAAACAGTGTGGCGCTCCAGCGCTCGGCGGCTGACATAAACTGCTCGAGAAGCCGTTCGGCGGTGGCGTAACGGGCCTTTCCTTTTACGGCGCAAAATTCACAGTTCATGCCGCATCCGCGTCCCCATGAAACAGGGAAAATGTTGATTTTGGCGTAGCGAAGCAATGAAAAATCGGGTATCGGATATTTGTCGAAATCTTCAATCGGTGGTCTAGGCGGAGTGATACAGACCGAATCATTGTCAAGAAACGCGAGGCCCGCTATTTCTTTAAGTGAGCCGCCTGAAACGAGAACGGGGAGGCACTCTCTGACGGTGTCTTCTCCTTCTCCCATTACAATAACGTCGAGTCCGTTCCGCAGGCCGTCCTCTATATTTTCGTCAATAAAATGAAGGCCCCCGGCAATTGCGAGCACGCCCATCTTTTTATACTGAGCGACCAAGTCATATATCCGCGGGACAGTACTGCTCAATCCTCCGTAAAAACCCACAACACTTGCCGGCCTTAATTCCTGAAGCGCCGCATGGTCAGGCATCCCTTCCGAGTTCAGCGGGCCATGCTTCCGATAATTATTTTCGTCAATCACCTCTACATCCCATCCGGACATTTTATTGACAACACTTGCGATACAGACAGGGCCCAGCGCCGTTGTTTGATTTGCAACCCGTGAATAGATATTAAATGCCGGGAACGCCGGAATAATGATTCTCAGTCGATGGTTCATGATCTCCCCTTTTTGAGGGAATATAGCACCTAATATAGCATTTTTAAAGACCAAAAACTTGGCCGCGACATAAAATCTGAATGCCGTAAAAAACCATCCACTTACGGATGAAGACAAATACCAATATTTATAGACACGGATACCTCTTTTTTATTTTTGCAGTCAAACACTTTCCGCGGCTGAGGAAAGTCCTTCCAAAATCCCCCGCGAACAAACAATTCGGGCGAAACTTCGGAATGAATTATCCTGTCGTCCAAAAGCAGCAGTTCCAGAGAAATACTGCCAATGACAAAATCCCCTTTCCCTGGAAGCATTATGGTAATTTTATTTTCCCGTGACAACGTCTTAAGAGCGTCATGGCCGAGAATGGCAAAACGGCGCGCGGCATACGCGGAATTAAGTGGCAATCGGCCAAGGGAAACCCCGTTGAAAAACAATTCCGACCCTTCATTGGCGTAAGAACCGTAAACATAAAGAACCGCAGATTTTATCTGAAACATGTCGAGCGGGGCGATTTTTGTTTCGTATTTCCTGTATGCCGTTTTCTTTATGCGCTCCGGACGGGCATGCCGTTTTTTGATATATAGCGATACTTTATCTGTCTTTAACGACTGCCATTCCAAACTCATCGAGTCCCCGTTCACTTCAACAAGATAGAACCCCGGAGAACTGTCCTCGTGAAGCCCCCACAGAAAATGATCCTTAGATGTAAATTCGGCAAGCGCATGAAATTCAGCAAGGCCTCTGGTATCCATATCGGGATAGCCCACCGAAGAACTCATGACCTGCAGAAATCCTTTCCCCTTTTCCGTTTGATGGAAACTCAGTGTCTGATTGTGGGTGTGCCCGCAGAAATAGGCATCGGCAGAATATTTTTTGCACAGAAAAATCATTCGATTGATAAACGCAGGCTCATTGAAAAAGTGTCGGCCCCAGTTATAAAGCGGAGGATGGGCGGCAATAAAAATGCGGCTGGATGTCCCGGCAAGACGGATTAGTTCTTTTTCAAGCCAGACATCCTGTTCATTCCCCGGAATGTAGTCCAGATAATCCAGAATCAGAAAAGCGCACCCCTTCCTTTCAAAGACAAAATATCCCCGGTCCAGCTTTTCCCCGAGGAACCCCTCCATTTCCGGCAGGACTGTCTGCCGGTACGCCGCTGGCTCCTCGTGAGTGCCTTTAGCTACAAGCAAGGGACACCCCATCGTCTTCATAAGTGCCCATGCCTCTTTCATTTCCCGGCGTGTTTTTGTATGGTCCGGCATTCCACCCTCAACGAAGTCCCCGGTGGATATCACGAAGTCGGGCTTAAGCATCTTTATTTTTGAAAGGAGCGGTTTAAGAACAGATTCGGTCATTTCCGCATAACGGACATGGTCCGGCAGTTCGAAAAGTGCTTTTTTCTCAAGATATTTCCCCCTTATTTCACGGGTACAAAAGTGGGTATCGCCCAGGACAACGAAGCGTAAAGAATCCTTTTTCATATTTATTCTGAACTCCTTAAAATTTAATCTCTCTTTGTAAATCAAAATTGGTCAAAAAGCCAGTATCCAAGCGGCTACTCATCTACAATGCATTATAATACAATCTCCAAACAGCTATTCAACTTTATCATCCGGCATCGTTTTGAAAAAGTCGTAAAAATGGAATAAAAACATCTTGAGATCTGTTCACTTCCCTTGGGTGCCTCGAGTCGTATTGCAGGGTTTTTCAAAAAGAGCTTACATTCTGTTATATCATTCAGATTAAGACATTCTTTTTATTTTCCAATGATTTTTGAGCAACCAGTTGCAATAATAGTAAAAATCGTGTATAATGGTTATTGTTAGGCACAAACAGTTTTTTTAAATTAAAACAGCGCAACTGGTTGCTTGTGACTGATTGTTGGACAGGAAAAGGAAAATGGCCGAGAGAATAACCATCACAGAAATAGCAAGACTAGCAGGCGTAAACAAGTCAACCGTATCACGGGTACTGAGCAATGCCGAATCCGGACGGATTGGGGTTAAGCAACGAAACCGGATCATGAAAATTGTCAAAGCCACCAACTATTGCCCCAGCCTGACCGCCCAATCGTTTGCTACCGGAAAGACTTTTAAAATAGGTATTATCCTTTCCTCTATGGTATCAGACCTAAGCAGTCCGCCTTTTGCTCTGTTGCTACAGGAACTTTGCGACACACTGCAGGCAAAAGGCTACACATTGAGCTTGCTTCGAGGCAAAACCGAAGATGCCGTCATATCTTTTCTCAAAAGCGGCGTTGCAGATGCTTATATCATCCATGAATCCATGCTCTCGCCGCGTCTTGTTTCCGCGTTCCAAGAGAGTAAGCTGCCAGTTATTAAATTAGGATTATCATCAGGTAATGAATTGAATACCCCCTTCACTTATATGTATCATTGCTACGCCCCGGCCTATCGTGACGCTTTGATAAGCCTGCGCTCCGAGGGGTGTAGGGAATTTGCCTTTTTTGGTGTTGGCTCGAACTACAATTCAGATGCGAAACTCTCCGCAATCCGGGAAAGCGCGAGAAATTTATCAGGCGGGCCTGCTTTTGCCGACTCAATTTTCTATGCGCCAGATGTTGTCTGCTTCATCGCCGATCGCGCGGAAGCTTTCAAAGCTGCCGAGTCAAATTTTGACCGCCTGATTAAATACAAAGCTATTTTCTGCGGCTCTGATTTGATTGCAATGGGACTGATTGACCTTTTGCGGCAGAAAGGTATTGAACCGGGACGCGATATCGCTATTATCGGACATGACAATATAGAGGAAAACCCCTGCCTGCATTCGAAAAATCCGTTTCTCTCAACGATTGATCCGCACTACGAATTGATGGGAAGGCTGGTCGCTGAAAAAATGCTTATGCAGTTCAAAACCGATGTCCCTCCGCCGGCAAACGTTACGGTAAATTCCACTTTCGTTAAGAGACAGAGTTCATAAAAGTCATCATAGAAAGAAAAAAGATGAAACGGGCAACAGGACAAAATGGAGGATACTCGAAAATGAAAGCACGGTTTTTCACACTTATTGAATTGCTCATCGTAATTGCGATTATAGCGATGTTGGCCGGAATGCTCCTCCCCGCATTAAAGCAGGCACGCTCCAAAGCCAAGGGAATAAGTTGCGCCAGCAACCTGAAACAATGGGGCGGCTGTACCGCCATGTACATCAACGACAACAGCGGATTTTATCCTCCGGCACTGGTACAAAGCGGTTACTTTGGATACACGACCGCGCTTACCTGGTACAACGTGCTATGGTCTGGATATATGACGAGCAGCGAGCGGGGACTACAGTACATCGGTCATACGCCGCCAATTCTCCAGTGTTCTGAATCCACATTTACATCATCAACCGAGGCAAGCAGGCCCTGGTCTCTAAAATGGGGTTATGGCATTAATGCGCACGTTTTTTTGAATACTTTTATAAAAAATCTCAAGAACCCCTCTCAACTATACTATATGACCGACGTAAGATTTAAAACCGAATCTCAGACAGGCAATATTCCCTATTATGTTTATGCTGACTCTGAAACCGGCTCGCCCTATGCGATTGCTCCTCGCCATGCCGGCACGGCGAATATTTTACGAGCGGACGGACGAGTAAGTATCGAAAAAAATTACCAACTTGATAAAAACACCCCCGAATGGAAAAATAATTAATTTAGGGAAAAATAATATGAAACAGATGCTCGCTATCCTCGTACTTATTTTCGCCATGACGGCAATCTGCGGCAATGAAACGGTAATGACTGCTCCTCCGTTCAAAACACCGCCAACGCTGGACGGAATCATCAATACTACTGAGTGGCAAAATGCCGTAAAATTGTCGGGTGGAGGCTTGAAGGACAAACAGGATTCCAGACAGTTGGAGGTTTGGCTAGGGTATGATCCGGATAATTTCTACTTTGCCATCCGTAGCGAACTGCCGCCCGGCGGTCAGCTTCTGACGAAGGCAAGAATTGGCGAAGATATCCAAAATGACGATGCCGTCGAGTTTATTATTCTTCCGCCTGAGGGACGCCAGCCCGGGACTTTTCAATATGGGTATTTCCAGTACTTTTTAAATTCTGAAGGTTTCTCATGGGGCATGCACAATGAACCTGGATGGGGACTTTCCGCCGATGAATGGAAACCCAACATTGTACAGAAGCAAAGACTTACAAAAGACGGATTCTGGGAAATGGAATTGGCTATTCCATCCAAAGACTTTGGCTGGGCAAAAATCCCGATACCGTCGCAGTGGCGCTTTGTTATCTCCCGCAATTTTAAATATCCCAGTTCCTATGCGGCGATTACACCTATCGAACGCTTCAGTGATAAAGAATCGATGGCAATTTTCAATTGTGTAGAACAAACGCCTATTGTTCAGATGTCCTATCCTGACTGGAATAAAAACGGCGGACAGAAGACCGAACTGGCTATTTTCAATCCTGATAAATCACCGATAACAGTAAGCGCCAGAATCGACTATCAGTCAGGGGATGCCAAAGATCAGAAAATAACGATTCCAGCCGGCGAAAGAAAATTGTTGACCGTGGAACTGGCAAATAAAAAACCAACGGAATATTCGGTATTGGCCCAGGTCAAAAAAGACGATCAGCTGATATTCAGGCGAAATGCTGCATTTGCGTCTCGTCCCGCAAAAAACTGGAACAATCTTGAGTCAGCCCTGCTCTTCAGTCAGCAATTTAAAAACAAAATCGAAGAGGCGGATTTTTCAGCAGTCAAACTGCCGGATGGAACCATTGCCGGAACCCCGGAACTCCGCAAGCCGGATAACAACAAAAGTCCGTATGTGTACCTGCCAAATGGTTCGCAGATAAATTACAATCCACGGAATCTGACCGTGCCCGGCGCTCTTTTTCTCAAAGTACGGCCTCAAACGCAGATAACCGGAAATATGCAACGTATCTATTGGAGAACCGGATTCAAGCCCGAAGGTCATATCTTTTTATATGAAAACAACAATATCTTATTTTTGCGGATGCAATATTTCCCGTGGCAAAAAAACGAGGGCGAAAATTCTCCTAACTCAATGATTATCTACCACAAGCCAGCCAACGGGATTACAGGTTGGCAGAATATCATCATCAATTTTAATAGCGATAAGCTTTCCATGTATATAAACGGCGTTTTAATCGGCAGTCTGAATTTCACCGGTCCGCTGGACATTAAAAAACTTGGTGAAATAATTCTTGGCAGTAGCGACAAGCGCTATGAAAATAATTTCGATGTTGCCGAGTTAAAAACCTTCAATCGCACACTGACTTCGGATGAAATATCCATGATGGGACTTGGAACAAACGGATTTGCCGGACGCATCAGTTACTTCCCGTCGCTTTCCGAACTTATTGTAGAGGCGGAAGCCAATCCTTATCAGTTGCCCAGAAATCCTCAAGTCTCACTAGTCGTAAATGACTCTAATCAAAACATTATCAAGCAGGTCAAATACGACATCGCCAAAGACTTTAAACGGATAAGTCGCGGGAATATAATGCTGCGTCAACGCGTTGCCCTGCCGGAACTCAAAGACGGTGAATATTTCTGTTATCTGAAGGTACAGTCTGTTGAAGACGGTGTCGATACGGCTTTTCTCGGAAGACTGTTCAAGGTGAAAAAATATGATTGGCTGAATAATCAGATTGGCCTTAGTCGTCGCATTTTGCTGCCGTTCACGCCACTGCAGGTGCAGGGCAATACGGTTTCCGCGTTGCTCAAGGATTATAAGATAGGAGAAAATGGATTTCCGGAAAAAATCATCGCCAAAGGAGAACAGATACTGGCAGAACCCATAAGATGCACAAATATAGCCGGTGGTAAAGAACTGGCATGGACGCACTCAGGGACAAGGTTCACCGAAATCGCGGACGATTCAGTTAAATATGTCACCGAGTCTGAAAATGAAATGCTCAAGATGAAGGTGAACGGCGAATTCGATTATGACGGATTGCTCAAGTTGACATTGAATATCTCTCCGAAGAATCTGCATACCGAAATAGAACAGTTCTACATCGACCTTCCGATTAAAAAATCCATAGCCCAGCTTTTTCATGCCGCAGGTAACGGAAACCGTTCCAATCCGGCCGGATATATTCCTGACGGAATCGGCAGGGTTTGGGGATGCCGTTCGCTGCCTCACGCTCTGGAAAATTTCGTGCCGTATGTGTGGGTAGGAGGAGCGGAAAAGGGTCTTTGCTATGCCGCGGACTGGGATAAGGACTGGCTTCATTCCAGTATAAAAACTGATAACTCCGTCGAGCTTATTCGCCGCAAAGACGGAACCGTGAGCATTCGGCTTAACATTTTTAATAATGCCCCCCTCAAACGTGATCGTGAGATTGTCATCTCCCTTTTAGCTACTCCGATTAAACCAATGCCTGAAGGATGGCGCGGCTGGAGTGATAACTACAGTAGTTTCAAGATTCCGGGCAACAGGTTTCTGCAATGTCTTTATACTCCATATTATTACGGCGGATACCAGACTGAAATCGGGCGTTATCCCGCGTTTTATGACTATGAAGTGATTCGTAAACTTGACGAAACCCGGCGAACAGGCAAAATCGATGAGGTATTCTTAAAGAATTACCTGAAGCGTATTTCAGAGGCGCCCATTGAAGACGTGCCGCTACGCAAAAATGGGATGAAACACCTTGAAATAGGGCTGAGGTGCGGATTCAATCAAATGAAAGCACTTTCCGGACAGGACGCCAAAAATACGGTCGCGTATTTCTACAGTTGTAATTATATGAGCGCCGGAACGATTCCTGAATTGAAGGTTTTCAAAGATGAATGGGAATACCGCCGGCAAGCGCACATCGTAAAATCCTTTCGGGATTTCTCGGTATACTATTTTGCCAAGATGCTCGAAAGCGGAATGGATGGCATCTATCTGGATAACTCGGCTCTCTCTGCAAAATGGACATGGCCGACAGGCGACGGGTATATTGATGACAATGGCAATATCAAACCCTCCTTCGGTTTATGGAGAATGCGCAGTTATGTCAAACGGCTCGCGACAACATTCGTGGAACTCGGCAAGGAGCCCTTCATTTACGTCCACACCACTAACTCTCTCTATCTGCCCGCATTTTCATTTGCCACCGCCAGCATGGATCTGGAGTGGAAATATAACGATTCGGAATTCCAGACGCGCTATCCGGCTGACTATTTTCTGACGATGGATACGGGGCGTCAAGGCGGGTTTTTTCCCACTTGTATTGATGGGATTGTGGCCGCGCCGGAAAAGCGACCGTGGCTGACCCGCACCATGCTTGCCTGCTTCCTCCCGCACGAGATTCAACCAACCATCTGGATTGGTGCCGGCACAGACATCCCCACTTATCAAAAACTTGCCGGCATAATTTGGGAATTCGGGAAAAATGCGCCCGATACTACATTTATTCCTTATTGGGACGAAGCAACGCCGGTTAAACCGACAAGCGGAAACTTGATTCCCAGCGCCTACCTGCGCGGCAACAAGATGCTCCTGGTTATAGGAAACTATGGCGGCGATGGAGATGTCACAATCAATATTGATTGCGGGAAAATTGGATTTGCAGCTGTCATGGAAGCCGTAAATTGCGAAACAGGCGCAAAGTTGAGTGTCAAGGATAATTCACTCGTGCTTCCAATCCTGAAACATGATATCGCATTAATTGAAATTTCACTAAGAAAATGATTTCGAGTCTTAAAAAATCTTCCGGTTAAATAAATGTAAACTTTTTTGATTTGGTCGTTGACAAGATAGCCTTTCATATATAAAATATACCACAGGTACAAAAAGGAATTAAAGGTACAAATATGATTGTCGACATACATACCCACATAACCTATGGAAAATATCCGCAGTTCAGTAAACTTGTTGATCAAAACAGGAAAGACTTCCCCGTAAAGGCGCTCCTGAAGGAAATGGATTCCGATGGAATCGATATTTCCGTACTCCTTCCCCTTGTAAATCCCGAAAACGACGGATACTTCGGAGTCGCCGGAAATATCGAATGCTTGGAAGCCGCCAGGAAATATCCCGAGCGGCTTGTGTCCTTCTGCAATATCGACCCACGCTGCATGCTCAACACTCCGAAAGCCGACCTTGGAAAACTTATGCGAATCTACAAGGACTTAGGCTGCAGAGGAATAGGTGAAATATGCGCAAATCTCCCACTGGAAAGCCCTCTTTACGACAATCTCTTCCGTCACGCGGCGGAAGAAGATATGCCAATACTGTTTCATTTTACCGGACAAGCAGGCGGAACATACGGGGCAATTGACGCCATGCATTTTCCCGCACTTCAGAAACTCCTGAAAAAATATCCACACGCCAAAGTGATTGGACACGCAATGGCTTTCTGGAATGAGATAGACGGTGACATGAAAGAATCCGACCGCGAAACTTATCCCAAAAATCAAATAAAGAAAAAAGGCTATCTTTTCACAATGATGGATAAACATCCAAATATTTATGGTGACATCTCGGCGGGAAGCTGTTACAACGCGCTATCCAGGACTCCTGAGGTCGGACATTCTTTCCTGAAGAGATTCAATAAGAAGCTTTTCTTTGGAACCGACCGATTTACACCAAAAACGCCGTCCCCAATTCTGAATTTCATGAAAGAAGCCCTTAAGAACAAAAAGCTTACAAAAAACGAATACGATAATATAATGTACAAAAACTTTAAAAGAATATTTACGGGAGAAACAAAATGAGCCGTCTCGCAATTATGGGCGGAGCAAAAACGGTCACATCCGAAGACGGCGATATGTTCGCATGGCCTATCGTGAACAAGGCAATGGAAGACACCGTTGTAAATGTGCTGCGTGACAGAAACATGTCAGGCACGGACATCACAAAAAAATTTGAAAGGCAATTTGCGGACTGGCATGGAATGAAATATGCCGTCGGCTGTTCGAGCGGAACCGCCTCGATCCAGAGCGCGATGTATGCCGTCGGAGTCGGTGCAGGCGACGAGATAATAGCGCCTTCCATAACCTACTGGGCGTCATGTACGCAAGCTCTCACGCTCGGCGCGTCCGTAATATTCGCGGATATCGATCCGGAAACACTCTGCATAGATCCCAAGGATATAGAAAACCGCATAACAAAACGCACAAAAGCAATAGTCGTCGTCCACTACCTCGGCATGCCAGCCGACATGGACTCGATTATGGCAATAGCAAAAAAAAACAATCTGAAAGTCATAGAAGACGTATCACATGCACACGGCGCGCTTTATAAAGGAAAGATAGTGGGCAGCTTCGGCGACGCATCCGGCTTCTCGCTCATGACAGGAAAGGCATTTGCCATCGGTGAGTCCGGAATTATGCTGACAAATGACAGGACGGCATACGAAAGGGCATTGCTTTTGGGTCACTACGAAAGACACAAGGAGATAAGCACCCCGGAACTTTCGCAGGCAGCAGGCATACCTTGGGGCGGATATAAATACAGAATGCACCAGATGTCTTCCGCAATCGGTCTTGAACAATTGAAAAAATTCCCCTCGGAAATGGCGGAAATAAATACGGCCATGAACTATTTCTGGGATATGCTGGAGGGCGTCCCCGGGCTGGGATCTCATCGCCCCGCAAAGGATTCCGGTTCGACAAAAGGCGCATGGTATGCGCCGCACGGACTCTATAAAAGTGAAGAACTCGGCGGACTTTCCGTCAAACGTTTTTGCGATGCCGTAAGCAGCGAAGGATCACCGGCGTCTCCAGGCTGCAACAGTGCCCTGCATCAGCACCCACTCTTCAGCAGCGTAGATGTTTATGGACATGGGCGCCCGACTCAGAACGCCTTTCAGTCACCGGGCATTGACAATTCACAGGACAGGATCAAACTGCCGGTTTCCGATGGGATACAGGAACGCACTTTCAACATACCATGGTTCAAGCACTTCAGAAAAGAAGTCATTGAACAGCACGCAAAGGCATTCATGAAGGTTGCCGAAAATTACAGAGAACTCCTGCCTGGCGATGAAAAAATATCTGCCGGACAGGGCCAATGGGCACTCACAGCAAGAAAAAGTTAGATTTTCACAAGCGAAAAATTAAAATGTCCTATATGCGGCACAGGGGAAACGTTTAAAACACGGAAAGCCCTGTGCCTTGCGGTGTTGCATTATATTCCTGCAATGAATTCCGTGAGGAATGAAATTTCGTCGGCGAGTGATTCAGGGCTGGAAGTCCTCGGACAAAAAACAAGATTGCCTTCAAAATTGTTTTTTTCAAGATATTCGACCCACGGCTGCACGTGCTTTTCCACAAGGCGGTTGCCGATTTCAGGCTCGTACATGATTCTCAATATCCCGATATCAAATCTAAAGAAGCGCAGGAGCTCATCCGGTGAATAATCGTGCCTCAGCTCGTGGGGATAAACATTCACCGCAAATCTGATGAACGGCGACATCAAATCCGTCTTGAATTTCAGGTATGTTTCCGAGCTTCCCCTGAAAGTTTCCGGTATGCGCAAGGGCAGATTCATAAAGGTCTTTTTCTCGTAAAGCACAGGGGTAATAGATTTTATGAAAGACACAAGCTTTTCAGAGTGAGCCGAATCCCCTGGCACACTTTCCATCCCGTTGTCCATTGAGAAGGAAAATATTCCCATCGCATTCATTTTCGTGATTAAATCGGCCAGCTGAAGTTTAAAATTCTGAATGATCTTTTTGTCCTGGTCAACAACCCCGCGGGCTAACGAAGAGGGAATGATATCAATCATGTTGACAATGCGCGGAATCTTCCTTTGTCTGAGATTTTTCTCAAGAAAATGTCCTGGAAGTTCCAACGAGGTAAATACTGAACGCTCGGGAAGAAGCGGAACCTCGCAATCTTCTGAACATGCCAGACTTAATCCGTATTCAAAGTTCACCATCCCGCATTCCTCAACGTTTCCATGTCTATGCTCTTTTTTTCAGTACCGTGATTGAGGGCGGAAAGCTGCTTGTGGATATATTTCGAAAAAAGATCAGTTTCTATATTCACAAAATCGCCCGGCTTCCGGAACCTGAGGTTTGTCTCGTTCCACGTGTGGGGAATTATTCTTACGGAAAAGAAATCCTTTCCCACCTTGACCAGAGTGAGAGAGATTCCGTCTATCGCTATACTGCCCTTCTCTATGAGGAAGGGCTGAAGTTCGTCGGCCAGCGATATTTTGAGCTCTATATCAGAACTTCGTTTCCCTACATAAAGTATTTTGGAAACGGTGTCTACGTGTCCCTGGACGATGTGTCCTCCGAAACGGCTGCCTGACGACATCGCGCGTTCTATATTGACAACGGCCCCTATGGGTATTTCGCCCAGGTTTGTTCGTTTGAATGTTTCCGACAGAACGTGGAACGACAGAATGCCTGACTCCTCGTTCTCTAGGGTGAGGCATGCTCCATTTACGGCGATACTCTCACCTTTTTCAAGGTTTTCGAGTTTCGCTGCAGGAGAAAGCTTCAGAACGCCAGAGGCTCCTGATATCCGGCGGCTTTTCACGTCCGCAGTTGTTAAAACGAGTCCTGTAAACATAGTACCTTCACTTATAATTCAAAGGTAATCTAACAGCCCGCGGAAATAAAGCAATATTTCCAGTGTTCGAGCTTCTCGTTATTTTATGCGGCGCGGCTGCATAAAGGCAATAATCAGTACAGTGGATTCTCGAGAGAGTTCTTGATTATCTGGAGCTGTCGTTCGAGGTCGGCATTTTCCTTGCGCCAGAAGTTTTCGCCTCCCCAGTCGGGGAAGTTGTGCTTGAAGTTGATGTCGTTTGATTGCCTGGCACACCACGCGAGAAAGTATATTATTCTCATAGCGCGCAGAGGTTCTATGAGGTTGAGAGTCGAATCATCAAAGTCGCGAAACTGCCTGTAGCCGTCAAGGATAAGCTCTGTTTCCATCATGCAGTCGGGTGGATGGCCTGGGAGGAGCAGCCAGAAGTCCTGCACCGCGGGGCCGTTTGCCATATCATCGAAGTCTATTATCATAAGCCCTTCGTCCGGGCGTTCGAGGACGTTCGCGCGGTGACAGTCGCCGTGTATGCGAATAAACTCAATGCCGTCGAAGAGTTCAGCAGTTTCGTCCAGTATTCTAAAGCACGTATCCTTGAAGGTTCGCTGGCATGACAAGGGAAGGAAGCCGCCCGTCACAATCTCTTCAATATCGTTGAGTGCGGATTCTTCGGGATGCATGGTTATTCTCGACATCGCGGGGGCGCGTGCTCCGGCATTATGCATTCTGGCAAGCACCCTTCCGAGTCTCTGCCAGTCGCCCTCCTCCTTCATTTCAAAACCGCGTCCCGACCTTTTCGGATAGACGGCGAAAATAATCCCTTCGGTCTCGCCGAGAGTCGTTCCATTTGCGAGGGTGAGCGGTGCAACGACCGGTATTTCATCAACGGCGCATTCCCGCACGAAACTGTGTTCGTCGAGAATAGCGTCACGTTCCCATCGGCCCGGGCGATAGAACTTGGCGACATAGCGTGTATTGTCGGTCCCGCTAAGTTCGTAGACCCTGTTTATATAACTGGGAAAAGGTGAGGCGAAGCCTGCTAGGGGGATTGCCAGCTCCGATTCAACAGAGCTTATAACAAGTTCAGGAGTAAGGTGTTCAAAAGACTTTATCATGTAAAATTTATCGACCTTAGCCATTCGCGAGCGCCGTCAAGGATCATCTGGACAGAGACCGCCGCCACAATAAGCCCCGTTATTCTTATCAGAGGCCCGGTCGCATAAAACTTTTCAAGTATTTTCCCAATCTGCGCGGAGGCGACCATGAAAAGGAAGTTTCCGAGAATTGCGATGGAAAGCGCCAATGCCGTCTGAAAGAAACCAACGGTCGCGGCGAATGAAATAACGGCAGTTATTGTTCCCGGACCGGCGATAAGGGGCGCCGCGAGCGGCACAATCGATATATCGTCCTCCGGGCCCACCTGGCCTTGATGCTCTTGTTGGTCCTTCTGAAAAAAAACGCCCTTTCTGACCGCAGTCAGCCCTATTATGAAAAGAACTATGCCGCCGGCGACCTTCAAGGAATAAATCTGAACGCGGAAAACATGTTCCAGCAGGAACTGCCCTATTACCGAAAAAATCAGGAGCATGATGAGCGCTACAATGCTCGACTTTACGGAAATTCTCCATATCTCTTTTTTCGTAAAGGCGGGTTTCTGGGAGGCAAGTAAAAAAATCTTGCTTGCCGGATTTAGAAGTGCGAGAAAGTACAGCGCATTTTCAAAAACCGCTCGAGAAAACAATATATCTTCCATAGCAAAAACCACACCTTTCTAAAAAAGCCGGACACCAATGTTGCCCTTTTAAGATATAGCCGAACTATCTTTTTTCCAGATACCTTCTCCGTTCGGGTCTTAAATCTGGAACATGGAGGTAGTTGTCCCTTCCTTTGCCTTGCAGGTTCCTATGTCATTACTTTCCCGAAGTTTAAGAACACTAAAAAACCCCTTCATTGCGCTGTCTACAGCCTTGCTCAGCTCCGAAACAGTGAAGGGTTTGCGGATATACCCTCTCAGCCCTTCGCTAAAAAGCCCATTCAGTTCATGGAATTGAGTAAATCCCGAGCTTATAAGAACTTTAGCATCGGGGTCGATTTTACGTATTTCATGAAAACAGTCGCGCCCGTTCATTTCCGGCATGACCATGTCAAGGATGACAAGGTCGATCTTGTCAATATTATCTTTCAATACCCTGAGCGCCTCCATTCCGTTCGAGGCAAGGAGGACTTCATACCCGAGTCCTTCAAGCAATTCGCATCCTGTCGTCCTTATCACTCTTTCATCATCAACCAAAAGCACGCATCCTGAACCGCGAACGATTGCATCCTCCGCAATCAAAACCTCACCGGCGGGAGGTTTTTCAGCCATCGGCAGATAAAGATTAAATGTCGCTCCGTCTCCGAGGTTGCTGTAAACGGTTATGGCTCCATAATGCGCCTTCACAGTGCCATAGACGGAGGCAAGCCCGAGGCCTGTGCCCTGCCCGATTTGCTTTGTAGTAAAAAATGGTTCAAAAATATGCCGTTGAGTTTCAGCACCCATACCAATCCCGGTATCGGAAACAACGATTTCGATATATGAACCCGGTTTAAGATCAAAAGAACTGTTCTGGCAGTCTTCCCTTCGCATAACTGTATTTTTTGTGGCGATTGTAAGCTTTCCGCCTTCCGGCATGGCATCTCTGGCATTAATCCCCAGATTAAGTATGGCGTTCTGCAAAAGAGAGGGATCACCCATGACAACAGGATTTTCAGCATTCAGGTCGAGGTTCAGTTTAATCCGTTTATCTATGCTCCTCTCAAGAATAGCTGCGACTTCTTTTATCGAATTATTCACATTGGTAATTATGGAAACAAGCTTTCCTTTTCTTGAAAAAGCCATCAGTTTCCGGATCAGGTCGGCGGCACGTTTGGCTGTGTCTGTAATGCCGTCGGAATATTCACGCAATGCGTCATTATCTTTGAGTTTACGGGAGAGAGCCTGAGAGTAGCCGAAAATACCGGCAAGCAGGTTGTTGAAATCATGCGCGATACCTCCGGCAAGCTGTCCGATAGATTCCATCTTCTGCGCTTGCCTTAGCTGCTCCTCAAGCCTGTGCTTTTCCGTGATATCTCGAAATACCAGTACTGCTCCCACAATTTTTTCTTCGGGATTTCGTATCGGCGCACAGCTGTCAGCAATCAGGTATTCCTTGCCATCCTTTGAGACGAGAGTCGTATCAATTGAGATACTTGCTCTTTTTTCTCCCTTCATCACTTTTTCTAAAGGATTCTCCAAGGATTCTCTCGTCGCGTTTACTATATCGAAGACGTCCTTCAGCGGCTTTCCCTCGGCTATCGTGAAAGTAACCCCCATCAGCTTTTCGGCAACGGGATTCATCATGGTTACATTTCCTTCAGCGTCGACTGCGACGACTGCGTCCCCTATGGAGTTGAGCGTAATACTGAGGTCGTCTTTACTTTTGCGCAAAGCTTCTTCCGCCTCCTTACGCTGGTCTATCTCTTCACTTAACAATTTATTTTTCTGAATCAGCTCAATGGTGCGGACGCGGACTGTTTCCTCGAGATTTTTATTGATCTCTTCAAGTTTACGGTATAGGAATTTCATGGTCAAATGGGTATTTATCCTTGCCAGCATCTCTTCCGGGTCTGCCGGTTTTGTAAGGTAATCAACGCCACCGGCATTAAATCCTTTCACCTTATCTACCGTTTCGATAAGCGCGCTCATGAAAATGATGGGGATATCTTTCGTTACCGGATTATCTTTCAGACGTTTACATGTTTCAAAACCGTCCATTTCCGGCATAATTATATCCAGCAGGATCAAATCGGGCAGGTTCCTCTGCATAATTTTCAGCGCCTGATTTCCGTCCGAGGCAATGGAGACAAGAAAGCCGTTGTCGCGTAATATGGTACCCGTAAGCCGAATGTTTTCAGGGTTATCGTCAACAACAAGTATACGACACCCCTTTTTCTGTACGGTCTCCATATTATGCCCTTCGATAATATTAATCAAAACTATTTACAAGTGTCAAGAAAATCCCTAAAAAAGTCCTTCATTTTTATGCCGTCAAATCCAATCGCCGCCCAATAAAGCTGCTCACTCCAGCGTATAAGTGGTTGGCAATTGTGTGCTGTTCCGAGTTCTTTCATTTCCGTGGCAAATTCTTCTATCTTGTCAACAGCCATCTGCTCCTGCAACTCCTCACAATATGTGTATTTTGTTTTCAATATTTCGAGAAGGTCGGGATACTCCGCCGCCATTTCTGTGGAAAGTCCCTTTTCAGACTCAGGAATAAGTTCTCTCTTCTCTTCAGTGTAGGGTAGAAATTTCATCAAATCACAAATCAGATCTGTTCTGCTTATCGGTTTTTTCAAATAAGAATCACACACCTTTGAGATAGCCTCTTCGTCTTTTTTCATTGCGGAAGCCGTTACTGCAATTATAGGAACATCTTTGAGCTCATCATCTTTTTTAAGGATATCTGCCACTTCACATCCGTTCATATCGGGCATTTTCATATCCAGAAGTACCAGATCAGGATGGCATTCTTTGGCCTTTTCAATGACTTCCCTGCCGTTCTTAGCCTCAAAAATAGCAAAGCCGTAACCACTAAGAAACTCTCTAATGATTTCTCGGTTATAGTCAATATCGTCGACAATCAATATCGTGGCTTCTTCAAAGATAATAGAGTCAAAAGAAAGAACTTTCTCCTCCCTGTCGGGAAGAGTCCCTGCCGCGGCAATCTCCACTTCCTTCAATATTACGGCAAAGACACTGCCTTTACCCACTTCGCTTGTGAGACTTATCTTGCCGTTCATCAGTTCTGTAAGCCTGCTGGTTATCGCAAGCCCGAGTCCGGTACCGGAAAACTCTAAATATTTCCCCCCTTTTAATTGAGTAAAGGAGTCAAAAACATAATCCTGCTTCTCTTCAGGAATGCCGATGCCGGTGTCTTCCACGGAAATAACAAAATCGGCTATACCCTGACGTGTGCCTCCAGGATATTCACAACGGGCCGAAAGTTTGATATATCCCTTGTCCGTGAACTTAACAGCATTACCGACCAGATTGACTAGTATCTGCCGAAGCCGGGACTCATCAAGAAGCAAGGCCTTGGGAAAGTCTTCAGGTACATCCATTATCAATTCCAGACCTTTCGATTCCACCTTTTGACTGAACAATGTTCTCATTTCCATAAATAAGCGTTTCACCGAAACAGGCGAGTACTCCAGTCTCAACTTACGGGCCTCAACCTTCGACAGGTCAAGTATGCCATTGACAAGGGTAAGCAGTGATTTTCCGCTGGCATAGATCGATTCAAGGTAATGAGACAGTCGAGGATCTTTCAGCTTGCCTTTCATTATTTCGGCAAAACCCAAAATCGCATTCATCGGCGTGCGAATCTCGTGTGACATGTTTGCAAGAAACTCACTCTTGGCCCGATTGGCCGCCTCGGCATTTTCTTTGGCTATTCCAAGCTCAAGAGTACGCTCTTCTACCAATTCCTCAAGATGATCTCGATAGTTTTCTAATTCAATACTTGATTTAGTGAGTTCTTGCCTGCTCAATCCTATTTCTCCGATGACTTTGGCCATCAGACATAGAAAGTTCATCGTATTTTTAACATGCTTTTCCGAAAAAATAGGGACTTGCGACAGGGCATCGATATACGACTTTTCATCAAAGCCGAATTCAGCAGCCTGTTTTTGGAAAAATTCTTTATCCGGAGGCCCAAAAAAGAATTGACCGGTAAAAAGGTTCCCTGCATGAACCCCTCCTATATCAATTGGGACAGCGACATCTACCAATCCATTTTTACATTTATAGACATTGTACCTGCTCCCTTTTTGCAGCTGATTGGCAAGAATGGTATCGCTTTCTCTGCATCTTGAGGCCGCTTCCGGATGAATACGATGAAATTTTGTGCATATATCACTCCATCCCGTCGCGATAAGAATATTTCCATCCAGATCAAGAAGAGCGAGAGCTGTCCCTGTAATTTTCGTAAAATTTTCCAAAAGGAGTGTCAAAGATTCAATATCTAAAATTTCAGTTATTTTAAAACCCGTATCCTGCATAATTTTTCATCCCCCCACTTACTTATAGTATATTTTATTGAAATAATCAAGCATCAACCAAGACGTTCCAGACAACAAAGAATCATAAAAATTTGCGCGTTCGATGGTCCCGCCAAAAGTCTGTGGCCTGATAAAATTGCAAACATGAAGGCTCTTTAACTGGTTCGCAGAG
>MHBG01000032.1 GCA_001804785.1 Lentisphaerae bacterium GWF2_45_14 | reverse complement strand
AATGAACGATCTACGCGAGAGATATTTTAATATGCAATGCAGTCTTTTTCCAATGGTGGAAGAAGAATTTGGCGAATTAACCTCAAAAATGAAGAGATTCCTGCGGATTGTCGAACTTGTTCAGCCCGGGCGGTTCATCAATGCGGCGTTGCGCTGGTGCGGGTTGGGGCGTCCGATGGCAAACAGGGAAAGTCTGTTACGGGCGTTTTTTCTGAAAGCTGTTTACGACCTTCTGACAACGAAGGTGCTGATTGAAAATCTGGAAACAAATCCGAATCTGCGCAGGCTTTGCGGCTGGGAATATCGGAGCCATGTGCCTTCGGAAGCGACGTTTTCCCGTGCTTTCAAGGAGTTTGCAAAACAGAAATTGCTTGATGTTATTCACGGGGCTGTTGTTACGGAAAAGTTTGAGGATAAGATAGTTGAGCATTCGAGTATGGGTTCGACGGCAATCATCGGACGAGAGAAGTCCTGCCGCAAAAATACGCCGAATAAAGAATCCAAAGTCAAGAAAAAGCGCGGCAGAAAAAGTAAAGCGGAGCTTGCGGCCGCTTATGCCGGATTGCGGCCTTGACTTCGCAAGGGTTCCGATTTTTCATGCGACAAACTGCAGAAGAACCCAAAATTTTATTTCCATGAAAACAATATAGGCTCGCAAGGCTAAGATGCAAGCTGATTATCTTGCGAGTCTATAACTGCCTACCGGATTTTCTTAGGCCGTTATAACGTTGTTCAATCTATGCCATTGGTGAAATTAGGCCTTTTCAAGCCTCCGCCTTTCTTCAACCATTCAATACATGAATCCCAAGCCTTAACTTGATCAGGCATGTAATACCAGCCGTGTTTGCGATAATTTTCAGGTACCGAGATCATGCCTGAACGAAAGCTCATTCCAGCATAGCAGGTTATGATTGAAGCACCATCGTTTACAGCATTTTTAAAGGTTTTTTCAATATATGCCGGCGACATTCCTTCACTTTTTTCATAACGTGAAACCTCTACTTGCAATCCCCATTTTTTGCCAGACGCTTCTGCGATATTCTTTACAAAAGCATACTGTTCTCCTGAACGATAGCCAGCAACGATATAGTCTACATGTGGCAGCTTGGCAATCTTTTCGATATCCTGCCCCAAGCCCGTAACCATCCAAAATATTGGCATCTCATAATAGCACCCCATCCAGTTTTTATTGTCTTTGTTGGCATCCCAGGCAAGCGTAGTAATCGTATCCAGCCAATTGCAATACAATTGAGTTCGCCATTCATACCAATAACACCATAGTTTACCATCCGGCCAGTTGTTGTCGGCGACCAGACGGTCATTGTTGATCTCGGTAATGGGAATGGAGGGAAGTCCCATATTGGCTTTGGTGCCAGGTTCAACCACTACCGTTGTGACTGGGAATCGCGCATTAGCTGCGTCTGGGAAGTTTTTTGCGGCAAGAAATGCACGGAAGGATGTCAGTGCCTCGATGCTGTAGGTCTGGCTGGTCCAGTAAGTGCTTATTTTTTTAATAGCCGCCTTGTCTCCGGCGCTGCCAAAGACAACTTCGTCGGCATAGAACATTTCAAACTGACCGACTTTTTCAAACAACGTTTTCGCGTTTTTAGCGAACTCCTGCAATGCAGCCGCTGAGCCGAAATTCCAATTGTCTTTGACAAAGTTGCCGGTTTTGGGATCCAATTGCTCTCCGTACATGTTCGGGAAATCCTTGACCGGGGCGGGTAGAAGACGATGCCAGTGAAAGCCAAAAGCGATTCCGATGCCGTGCCGCCGCATAGCCGCCGCAATTTTTTGATAATGAGTGAAATAATCCGGTTCATTCAGCAGGAACTGCTTGCCCCAAGTTACCGGGGCTGCGTCCCAGGACATCGTAAATCCAGCTTCAGCGAGCTCTCTGGCCGCAGTCTCGATTTGTGCATCTGTTGGGTTAAAGTATTCCTTATTAAGTCCGGAACCAAGGATGGTGGTAATAACCGGACCGTTATCAACCGGAGCTTTTCCCACCATAAAGGACACATCAGAAACCGTGACTGTCGCATCCTTGAAAGCACCGAAAAACAGGCGAAGGGATCGCGGAGCACCGTAGTTTCCGTCCTTATCCTTCTTGACCGCAAGCATGCATTCATATTCCTTTTGACCAGGCGCCAAGTAGATGTTGGCATTGGCATAGCCAGTATAAGGAGCATTGAGCAGGCAGTAGGAGATTGTGAGATAGCCTGCCTTTTCGGCATTGGCGTTGAACTTGAGCTTGTAGCTTTTGTCCGCCTCGGTATCGACTGGTTTAATGAGCTGGATGTTATTAAAGCTCTGTGTTTCAATGGCAGGAGATTTTACGACAGCCTTGCCATCCCGTAGAGTCACCGAACCTCCGGCTTCCGCCGCAGGAGTGTTCACATAGGAGATCCAGCCGCTCTCTTTTGAGAACCCAGTATCGGTAAGCAGGTTGCCTTTGCCCGGATTTCTGTTTTTTCCAAACGGATATTTTTTTAAATACTCCAAATTATCATTGAAGTCTGAAATCATGAACCAGGATTCACTGAGTTCCTTTTTCCCGGCAACTTTGAATTTAACCGGTTTGCCGTATGCAAGTGCCTCTGGCTGAACCCTTATATACAATAACCCGAAATCATCATTGTTTATGTCATTGTTTATTAGTTTAAAATCCAGTTTCACAATATCGTTTTTTGCTGAAAATTCTTTTGATTCGCATGTGAAATCCAGTATTTTCTTACCGTCCATAAAAAATTCATGCCAGTATATGCCTTTGCTCGCGCCGAGACCGTAAGCTACTATAAATGTCACAGGTTTCCCTTCAAATTCTTTAGGCACAACCGCAGTTTCCCACTCGACAGCCTCATTCCCGCTTGAAGCACTTTCGTAGTGGCTCATGGCTTTGTCTGATTCTTCGGAACTTCTGTATGTGGCATATTGGGCATTATTACTGGCTGAAATCAGTTTAGCAAAACCTTCAACCAGATTTTTTCCCTGCGGTGCTTCTCCTGCCATTACACATAGTAAAGATATTGTCGGGAAAAAACAAGTTATCATTGCAATCAATTTCATTTATTTCCTTTTTTCTAATAGTTTAGTGTTTTAAAATTGTAACTATGGTTCAATAATGGTATCCGAAATATTTATTTCCCGGCGCTGCGGTACTAGTGGTATATAAAAGTTCCGTCCTTTTCAACCAGTCCACGTGCCAATCGAGAAACAAGATATTTGCCCCTTTGCTGTGCCTTTGCGCTGGATTATAATCGTTCGGACTTTGATAACAAATTAAACTTTGCCGAGAGTCCGAGATAATTCCATTATCAATATCGGCGAGAGCAAGGGTGTCCGACGGCTTGAGGATTTTTGCAGAATTATTTCCAGCACCGAAAGTACCGCCCCACGTCGCATACTTACCATCCAAATAACCGAAATTATAGCCGTAGGAAACACGATAATAAGTCATAAAGCGTTGGTCAAATAATATGGGATCCGACGGACAAATCAGCATTTCCACGCGCAGTGAATTGTCCAACAAGGTCGTGGCTTGGCTCGAACTGTATCCGAGATATGGGAGAAGCTGTGCATACCAATAATTACTGTTTTGACTGGCTCCATTTAACCATCCTGGGAATCGCTCGTTGTTGTCATCCAGATAGAAACCGAATGCTAAGCCAAGTTGCTTAAAATTATTTTTACAGGCAATCGTTTTTGCACTATCCCTAGCCTTCTTCAATGCTGGCAGAAGAAACGAGGCTAAAATACCAATAATTGCAATTACAAAAAGGAGCTCTATGAGCGTAAACTTCATAGACTGCAACAGATTATGACTTTTCAAATTTTTAGTTTTTTTTATGTGTAACATAATTCAGTTCCCTTCATGGCGTATTAAGTAAGGGTTTTATCGTGTTCCCTGTGACGGGAGTTACAGGGAAAGAAATATTTTCTATGGGATGGTCACCATCTATTTGTTTCATAAGTAGTTCAGCGCCTCGTTTACCTATTTCATAAACGGGAGAAGAAAAGGAGTTGAGTTGCAGTTCACCAGGTATTTTTAAGCCGTCACCGCCAACCACTGAAATATCCCTCGGAACTTGCAGGTTATGCTTTTTCAGTTCATCAATACAACCCCATGCCGCCAAATCATTGGATGAGATAATCGCACTGAAGGACTTACATTGCTCAATAATTTCCGCTGTAGCCTGTCCCCCAAACTGGTAGCCGTAGCCGGATTGTCTGGTAATATAAGCTGCTTCAAGCCCTGCATCACTTAATGCATTGACAACACCCTTCATGCGGTCCCGCCCTATAGATGATGCCTGCTTGGGGCTGATAATAGCAATTTGCCGATGTCCGGCTTTCAATAATTCTCGAGTGAGATTATAGGTACCTGTAAAATCATCGGATATTACATTGCTGCATTTGCAGCCTTCTCTGACGCATTGCAGCATTACAAGAGGAATATTTTCATCTAACAAATCGTTAACATACTCATCATCATCCAGTGCCCCCCAAAGTAATATACCATCAATAATCTTACCGCGCACCATATTTAAATGGCGTTTGTCATTTGTAAAAGTTGTGGAAGTTTCAACCAATAGCAAGTCTATTCCCTTTTCGGCTAAGGTAAACCGAGCTCCCATCATACAATTACTAAACTTGACATAAGTAAAATTTTCTTGTATATCATTATCCGCTTTGCTGAAAGGCGGGAAAAACATTGCCACCGTATTTGCCCTATGAGTAAACATCCGCCGAGTGTGCTCATTTGGATGATATTTCAATTCTCGGCATACTTCAATGATGTGATTACGCAATGTATCGGAGAGAAAAGCCGTGTCTTTGCCGCTAAGCGCTCGGGACACCGAAGCGATGGATACTCCGGCTTTGGCTGCGATTTGCCTCATACTGACGCCCGAATTCTTCATAAAAGTCCTCATAATTAAACAAAACTAAGCAACGAGTAACATGTTTCTTTTAACGATTATATACTGGGAAACAACAAAGTCAAGGATAAAATTCATTATGACATATAACTTTTCCGATTATTTATCGGATGAAAATTGAAAAAGTAAACGCACCCCCCTCCAGGAATCCAAGTGCATTTAGTCTGACAAAAGGGGCGGGGTGCAATAAGTCCTACAAAAATATACATGTGCAATAAGTCTTACAAAATACTTCTTATACTTCTTCAGTCACTGGTTATATTCCCGGAGATCCGTAACACGGCCTCCCCCTCGGGGGAGGCCGTCTGTAGTTTAGCCCATTGGTGAATTAGGAATCAAGCACTGTTGCATAAATTTTAGTTCACCGGGTGGCAAAATTCACCGGGATCCTGCATGAAAACGGG
>MHBG01000031.1:21557-31220 GCA_001804785.1 Lentisphaerae bacterium GWF2_45_14 | reverse complement strand
CTTTTCGCTGATGGCCATAGCTTTTTTCCTTTCTCGTTAATTTAACTGCTATGTCCATTTACACAAAAAAAATTACATACTCGAATACGTTAGTCACGATATATGCTTTATAACTATTTCAGTTGTTCGAGGCTTCTTCCAGCTGGTTGGATATTTCCGCGAGGAATCTGTCAAGCCGCGCATTTTTCTTCTTCAATGCAGTTATATGCTCGTAAGTGTTTTTACCCTGGGAAGGCGGGAGCTTGTGGATATCCTGTATTTCACGGATTATTTTTTCCTTGAGGGTTCTGGCCTTTGCCGCTGCCTCATGCAGAGAGCTTCTGCTCTTCTTCGTGTCGCCCTGTTTCAGATAAAGAAGTCCGATTATCTGAAGAATACTGTGCTCCGTTTCTTTCTGCTCGGGAAGCTGCGACTGATAGATGGCATCCTCGTAATATCCGATACTTTTCCCCACGGCATCTTTTTCGTTTCTTGGGTAATCCTTCCATATATCACCAAATGCGCTGAAAGTATCTTTGAGTTCAGAGATTGCTTTGTCTTTTTCCTGTTCCGGCAATGCTTCTATTTCTCTGTATATCCACGAGAGTCTGAGGTATGTCCTTCCTATTGATATGGAATCTTTATTTTTAATTTTCTCCACATTTTCAAGGAAGAATGCCGCGATTAAAAGCCTTTTAAGTGCGGAGGCAAGACCGGTATTTTCGAATGTATTTTTTTCCTTCAGAAAGGATATGATCCGGGATGCCGTTTCATCATTCCTGAGGAAATTGTACACGGCGTTTCTGAACGATTGCTGCGTGAGTGATGAGTCTTGCACGGGGTCTTCGTAATATTCCCTGATAGCCGTATATCCGCAATTCTGGCACTGCCAGGCGTTAAATGCGTTTATGTGGTACGAAGAGTAATTGTTGTCGATCCATCTGTATTCTGGCATCAGGTCAAGGAGATTGTTTTTTGTGGAGAAGGCTGAATTACTTATATAAAGCTGGTCGTCGTCTATCCCGCATACCGGGCAGCGCTGGGATGTAACTATGAATATTTTTTTTAGCTCCGGGTTCAGCTCCAGCGCCAAGTTTTCCATGTCCCCTTTTTCCGCTTTCAATGCCAGCATTCCGCCGCATTCCGGGCAACTTTTAATTCCGCTGTCCCATTGTTCTTTTGTGATACTTACGCTACATTTTCCGCAAGAATATTTTATTGTTGTAATGCTTTTCTGGTAGTCCATGTACCACATGGTCAGCGTTTTGGGCGGTGCGCTGTTCATTTCGGCCAGTATCTTGATGATAGGGGCCCTGAGTCTTTTCTGCGCATTGAGAAGCTTGTCAATATCTTTTTCCTTGAGTAATCCGAGTTTCACGGCGATTTCTCCGAACATCTTATTCTCATAGGTCTGGGCATTGAGTATTGTACCTACTTGTTCCGGAGTCAACATGCTGAGTCTGGTCGCAATTTCTCCGATGGGCGTAGCTATGCGTTTTTTTTGTATCTCCATAGCCTTGAGGACTATTTCTTTGCTGAGAAGCTTATTATTGAGGATATAGTGTACAAAATCTTTTTCCATAGGGTATTTCCTTTGTCGCCGAGATATTAAAAGAGCAAAGCGATACTGTTTTGTCCATGCATTACCCGGCTATTTGTCCTTGAGTGCGGCTCTTTCGGGAAGAAATTCCAGGAAGCGCTTCTTGTCGGTCGCCTTCATGTAAGCTTCTTCTGCCGTTATCTTTCCGGCGTTCATTAGATCGTAAAGACATGAGTCCATTGAGCACATTCCTTTGCCGCGGTTGCTTTCTATGATTGTCCTTATATTAGAAATTTGTCCTTCTCTTATGGTATTGGGAAGTCCTTCAGTCCAAAGAAGTATTTCATGAACGGCAACCCTGCCTCTGCCATCGGTTGTCCTGCAGAGCAGTTGTGAGATTACGCCTTGAAGCGACTCGGCGAGCATCGTCCTTATCTGCGCCTGTTCATCTGCCGGGAATGCGTCAATAATCCTGTCGATAGTTTTCGGTGCGTTGTTCGTGTGGAGCGTGGCAAAGACGAGCATTCCCATGGATGCGCATGTGAGAGCCAGAGATATCGTTTCCATATCCCTCATTTCGCCAAGGAGCAGGATATCCGGGTCGGACTTCATTGCCCCTTTCAATGCCTTTGCGAACGAACCGCTGTGTATTCCTACTTCACGGTGCACGATCGTTGAGAGTTTATTTTTATGGACGAACTCTATGGGGTCCTCTATTGTGATTATGTGCCTGCTGTAATTCTCGTTGATATAGTCAATCATGGCAGCCATTGTTGTTGATTTTCCGCTTCCCGTAGGACCGGTCACGCAAACAAGTCCGCTAGTGAAACAGCAGATACTTTTCAATACCGGTGGCAGGTTCAGTTCCTCAAGCGTCTGGATCTTTGAAGGTATCTGGCGAAAGACGGCGGCCATCCCGTTGTAGTTGTAGAGGTAATTTGTCCTGAACCTTGCTACTCCTTCTATTTCATAAGCAAAGTCCAAGTCATGGTCTTCTATGTAGTGATCCCATCTGACGTCCGGGCATATTTCCCTGAGCATCATTTCCATAAAGTCTTGAGAAACAATGTCTTCCGTGAGTGCCTCGAGTCTGCCGTAAACTCTTATTTTTGCGGGTTGGTTTATGGAAAGGTGAAGGTCGGAACCTTTGCGATTAAGCATTTCTATAAGAAACTGATCCAGTGTTGCCATGTTGTATATTTTCCTTTACTTGATGAGTTTTGAGTAGTGGCCTTTGTCCTTGATGTAAGTCATTGCGGTTTCGGCTGTTATCAGCTTCTTGGAGTAAAGGTCGTAGAGTGAGCTGTCCATTGTGCACATTCCGGCACTGGCGCCTGTCTGCATTACGGCTTTCAGATGATGCGTTTTACCTTCATCGATTATATTGCTTACGGCCATTGTATTCACGAGGACTTCGGCGGCGACTGTCATGCCGCCGTCTCTGGTCGGGACCAGTCTCTGGCATATTATTCCTCTCAAGCTGCCTGCCGTCATTGCTCTGATTTGTGGCTGCTGGGTTGGAGGGAAGACATCAAGGAGGCGATTTAAGGTATTTGCCGCATCGCAGGTATGGAGGGTTCCTATAACGAGGTGTCCGGTTTCCGATGCGGTTATGGCCATTTCTATGGTATCAAGGTCATGGAGTTCGCCGATGACTATAACGTCCGGGTCTTCGCGGAGTGCGCCTTTAAGCGCTGATGCATAGGAATTTGTATGAGCCCCTATTTCTCTTTGCGTCACGTTGCAGTTATTGGAGGTCTGAACGATCTCTATTGGATCTTCGACGGCTATTATGTGGTCATATCTTTTACGGTTTACAATATCGACCATCGCTGCCAGAGTACTTGTCTTGCCGCTTCCCAGAGGCCCTGTCACCAGTATCAGTCCGTTATGGTAATCAAGCATTTTTGAGATCGTACTGATGTTTTTGGAGGAGAATCCCAGGTCTTCGAGCTTTCTTATCTTGCTTGGTACCAGCCTGTAGGAACCGGCGGCCCCGTCCTTATGGATCATCAGGCTCACCCTGAAACGGCCATTGCCCATTTCGAGTGCGAAGCCGAGGTCTTTGTTTTCAATGAACGAGGCTTGCTGAGCGTCCGTGAGGAGGGCGGTATTGAGCCGCATTGCGTCTTCTGGAGAAAGTACTCTTGTTCCGAGTCGCTGTATCACTAGGTTCAATCTTATAAAAGGTACAGCTCCAGCCGACAGGTGGAGATCGCTCGCGCCCATATTGCGCACGCACCTCAGCAGGGAATACATGAGCTCGCAGACCTGCTCATTGTTCATCTGATCTATTCCGTCGATACTTGGTAATTCCCCGAGCAGTTCAGGGGATGGCAGCTCTCCCGTCGTCGCGTTATTAGTTGCAAGCTCCATCAGCTGTTCAAACCTCGACAAAGTGTAGCCGGCCTCTTTTTCGGGCATGTCCTTGATTCTCAGATTCAACGCTTCCTGCGCGAATGTTGTCATCGGCGAGTCGTCGCCGAGTTTCGTGCGGAGTTCCTGTGTGGTCTTGAGTGTGACTTCGCCGTTTTCAAGCGCGGCTGCGATAAACCATTGCAATTCGGGATTCACTAGAGAAACCTCCTTGTATAAATATTGCTCTGCGGCTCGGTAAATTAACTGATATTTGAGAGCTAATCAAGCTGTATTTTCGAAACTTCTGGCTATAACTAATGAATTTTATCTGGAATTATCCATTATTACATAAGACTTATAGGAATGTATTGCAATACCGGCAAATGCTTCCCTTCCCGAAAACTGCATTATCACCCTCTCAAGTACCTTTTCCATTTCACATTCGCTCCTCCCAAAAAATGATATTGACGCCGGTTCCCCGTCTGGTTTTCCGGTTTCGACTCCGACCCATACTTTTTTCCCCGCAATCGACGCGGCATCGACAAAATACGCAGAAGAGTTTATTATTTTTTCGGCGTTGCTCCTGTAAGCCATTACTGCTAGATAGTCCACTATTTTCAGCATTTCTTCGGGTACGGAAGTTTCCTCATGGCTGTATCGTTCGGATATCGCAAGTCCGAGCTTGAACTTTTCTCCCGCGATTTTTCTGCATTCTGCGTGCAGCCCCACAAAAAGGCCTTCTATCTCGCGCCGCTTCTCTGGCGAAGCCTTGAACTCCGGCAGGTTGTAGGGCTCTACATCCGACTGAAATCCGTCAAAACGCTCATCAGCTTTCGATTCGGCATTGAACTCAAGAATATTCTTTAGCGATGAAATAAATTCACCGCGATTCTCTTCGTAAACAGCGTCAGGCCAGCCATCGAGAGCATGAACTTTTATTTTAGCCGCATGCGCAGCTTTGAGAAGCTTTTTTATCTCTGAACGTTCCGCGTCTTTAGCGAAAAGTTCTTTTCCTGAATAAAGAAAAATAGTGCCGATATTCTTTTCTGTAGAGAATTTTATCAGCTTTTTAACGCCGTCTTGCTCCCTGATGATTTCTTCCGTTTCCCATACCCAGAGCGCACGGGGCGTCTCGCCGGACAACGGTCCTGCATATATAATCGTCAGAATAAGAACTGGAAATATTTTTCTCATGGCCTTTATTATATGATAATGCCCATGTGAAAATTTACAATCAGCGTTAATGGAGACAAAAATGTACCGTATTGGACAAGGTTTCGATGTACACAAGCTCGGCGGCGAAGGGCCCATAACCCTCTGCGGTGTAAAAATACCCAACAGCCAGGGCCTTATAGGACACAGTGATGCCGATGTCGCGGTCCATGCGCTTATGGACGCCCTGCTTGGTGCGCTTGCCCTTGGTGACATAGGAAACTGGTTCCCCGACACTGATCAGGCATATCGCGGCGCTGACAGCCTCAAGCTTCTTGAACGAATACTTTCCTCGCAGGAGCTCTCCGGCTGGCATCTCGGGAATCTCGATATAACCATAATTGCCGAGAAACCGAAAATGGCGCCCCACGTGATTGAAATGCGACAGAATATAGCCCGTTCATTTAAATGTAATCCGGGCCTGATTTCTGTCAAAGCCACCACTACCGAAAAACTCGGATTCTGCGGGCGTGGCGAAGGAATTGCCGCCACCGCAGTAATCCTCCTGGGGCGTCAGTAATCGTCTCATCGGCGTTTAAGCGCTTCGCTTTTGCGCCGATTGATCCTTCTGAACCTATAGAATCACTTGCAGCAACAGCAGAAATGCTCCTTTATTTTCGAGCATACGCCGTCAACGGTGAATCCATATTTTTCAGCGAGCACGTTGTAGGGTGCGGAAGCACCGAAATGATCAATTCCGATTGAAAGACCTTTGTCGCCTACGAAACGTTCCCATCCGAAAGTCGTACCGGCTTCTATGGATATGCGTTTTACACATTCCGGCGGAAGTACGCTGTCGCGGTATGCCTTGTCCTGTTGTAGAAAAAGTTCATGCGACGGCATTGAAACGACCCTGATCTTGCGTCCGTTTTCACGGAGTTTCTTTGCAGATTCGAGTGCAAGATTGACTTCCGACCCGGAGGCCATGATTATAGCGTCAAAATCGGCATCTTCAGAAACAACGTAAGCACCCTTGTCAAGCCTTATTTTGCTTACGGCATCGGAGGGCAGGGGCTCAAGATCCTGGCGCGTAAGAAGCAGTGCAACGGGGCCGTTAATCTTGAGAGCCGCAGTCCAGGCGTGGGCTGTTTCATAGGCTTCCGCAGGACGGATGACCGTCATGCCGGGGATTGTCCTGAGCATAGCGAGCTGTTCGATGGGTTCATGCGTCGGGCCGTCTTCACCTACGTAGAACGAGTCGTGCGTGAAGACGTATATTACATGCAGTCCCTGAATCGCTGCGAGCCTTATCGCGGGCTTCATATAGTCCGAGAATACGAAAAATGTCGAAACATAGGGGATCGAACCGCCGTAGAGTGCCATTCCATTCGCGGCGAGTCCCATACCAAGTTCTCTGACCCCGAAATGGAAGTTCGCTCCGGCCCTGTTTGACGCCGAGAAGCTGGATGCCTTTTTGATATTGGTCTTTGTCGAAGGCGAAAGGTCGGCTGACCCCCCATAGACCGCAGGGACGAGTTCGGCGACTTTCTGTATGATTGTACCGCCTGACGCGCGGGTGGCGGTTGCTTTGTCTTTCGGCGTTGCGGCAATGAGCTGCTCTAGGATATCCGAAGGTATTTCCTTCGAGAGCATTTTTCCGATAAGTTTTGCGTTGTCCGGGTTTGCGCCGAGGAAGTTCTTGTATTCGGCCTCCCACTTGTTCGCTTCTGCTGAAAGCTCGGCCAGTCTTGAAGATATCATACCTCTGACTTCTGTTGGGACGAAGAACGCTTCTTCCGGGAAATTGAGATTTTTCTTTGAGAGCTTGAGTTCTTCTGCGCCGAGCGGAGCGCCGTGGCAGTCTTCTTTGCCTGCGAGGTTCGGAGAGCCGAAGCCTATTTTTGTTTTACCGATGAGGAGTGTGGGCCTGCCGTCTGATTTTTGAGCCTCGGCAAGTGCGCTGTCGACCTGTTCTGTATTGTTTGCGTCCGCAATTTTAATTACGCGCCAGTTATAGGCTTCGAAGCGTTTCCCCACGTTTTCAGAGAAGGAGAGTTCGGTTTTGCCTTCGATAGAGATGGAGTTGTCGTCGTAGAAACATACGATATTGTCAAGCTTGAGGTGTCCGGCTAATGAAGCGGCCTCGTGTGTTGTTCCTTCCATCATGCAACCGTCGCTTGAGAGAATGTAGAACTTCGGATCCATGAGATTTGTCTTGTCGAGGCCGGTTTTCGCCGCAAAGTGCTTGCTTGCAATCGCCATGCCTACGCCGGATGCGAAGCCGCTTCCGAGCGGGCCTGTTGTTACTTCAACGCCTTTAGTGTGACCGAATTCCGGATGCCCCGGCGTGAGGCTGCCCCACTGCCTGAACTTCTTGAGTTCGTCCATCGGAAGTCCGTATTCATAGAGATGGAGCAGCGAATACATGAGCATCGAGCCGTGTCCGGCTGAGAGGATGAAGCGGTCGCGTCCGAGCCATTGCGGATTCCTGGGGTTATGCTTCAAATACTTTTGCCACAACACTATCGCATAGTCCGCGCATCCCATTGGCATTCCGGGGTGTCCTGATTTTGCCTTCTGGACGGCCTCCGCGGCAAGTACTCTCACAGTATCCGCGGCAAGCCTCATGGTTTTGAGGTCTGTCATTTCTTTTAAGTCCTTTTTTTTGGTTTTTAGATTGGAAAATAGAACCTTTTACGGTACTTTCCAATAGCTTGTTTTTCAAATGCAAAAAAAACTTAAGTGCTCGACTTAAGCGCTGAATATAAAAAGGAACTATGGCTGCGGAACGTTTTATAACATCGACCCTCAATAGAAAAGACGAGGTTCAGGACGAAAAGCTTAGACCCGGAGATTTTGCGCATTTCCCAGGACAGCTTAAGGTTAAGGAGCGCATACAGCTCTTTGTTCAGGCTGCGAAGGAAAGGAATGAGGCGCTTGGTCATGTGCTTTTGAGCGGACCGCCGGGGCTGGGAAAGACGACGCTGGCATACATCATCGCCAACGAACGCGGAACAAATATAAAGTCCTCCAGCGGGCCGGTCATCGAGAAACCAAGCGATCTTGCGGGGCTTTTGACATCCCTTGAAGACGGCGACATCCTTTTTATCGATGAAATTCACAGACTCAACACCGTTGTCGAGGAATATCTCTACAGCGCAATGGAAGACTTCTTCATAGATATAATGATTGATCAGGGGCCTGGCGCAAGGTCGATAAGGCTCAATGTCCCCAAATTCACGTTGATTGGAGCCACAACACGGCAGGGGCTTCTATCCGCCCCTCTACGATCGCGCTTCGCTCTTAACTGCCGGCTCGATTACTACAAGCCCGAGTTCCTGAAAATAATAATAGAGCGTTCATCAACAATCCTCAATATTAAAATAGACGATGACGGCGCAATGGAAATAGCCCGTCGAAGCCGAGGCACCCCCAGAATAGCCAACAGCCTTCTTTCCTGGACAAGGGATTACGCCCAGGTGAGGGCTGATAACTTTATAAATGTAGAAGTGGCAAGGGCCGCCCTAGAAATGAACGGAATCGATGATAATGGCCTCGACGAGTGGGACAAGCGCATTCTCGAAACTATCCTTTACAAGTTCAACGGCGGACCTGTCGGAATAAAAAGCATTGCCGTGGCGGTCGGCGAAGAAGATGGAACTCTGGAGGAGGTCTATGAACCATACCTTATTCAGGAAGGTTACATAATGCGCACCCCGAAAGGCAGAACGATAACAGGGAAGACTCGTGAACTCTTCGGACTTCCCGCTAAAGACCCCGGTCTCCAGGCCGAGCTGTTCTGATATTAATGACAACAAAACCATATATTAAGTAAGAGGAAGACATGACAACTAAGTGGATAGATGACCTTCTTGTCCTGCAGGAAGCCGATATGAGAATACGGAATCTCAAATCAAGGCTAGAACTCTTGCCAAAAGAAAAACTCAAACTGGAAAACGAACTGGAAGCTGAAAAGAAAGCCCTCTCCGACGCACGTTCGGCGTCACAGAAAATCGAGATGGACATCAAGAGAGTAGAGTCAGAAATAAAGAGCTTTAACGACAGAATCCGCGATATTCAGTCAAAATCCGCAATGGTCAAGAAAAACGATGAATATCAGGCCATGCTTTCCGAAATAGCAAACATCAAAGCTAAAATAAGCGACCTCGAAACGGCGGAAATAGAGCTTTTTGATACCTTTGAGGAAGCAAAATCCGTCTTCTCTGTTTATGAAAAGGGGTTCGCCGAAAAAGAAAAGAATATCAAGGCCGGAATCAAGGAACTTGATGAGATTACCGCTGAAATAAAAGAGGAAATTTCAAGAGTGCAGACCTCCCGTCCGCCGCTCGAACTCAGAATAGATGCTAACGTATTGCACGAATATAACCGGTTGCTTCCCGGCAAGGGGACGCCAATGGTTAAACTTCAGGACGGTATTTGCGACAATTGCCATCTGAGGATCACTCCACAGACTCTGAATGAAACCAGAAAGCATTCACTCATAAGATGCGACAACTGTTCTCATCTCGTTTATTTGGATGACTGAAGTTTTGATGCGGCTGATGCCATAAACTTTTGCGCTTCGGGCGTGTTTGCAAGTGTCCTGAGAAGTTCTGCCTGATTTACTCCGCCGA
>MHBG01000031.1:0-21519 GCA_001804785.1 Lentisphaerae bacterium GWF2_45_14 | reverse complement strand
TCGCCGCCGTGTCCGCCGCCGTGTCCGCCGCCGTGTCCGTGTCTCGTCTTGCCCGGAGCAAATTCCCCAGCCCCAGTGGAATTAAGCAGTTCTTCGAAAGTCTTAGTGTTTTCCTGGTATCGCGTCAACCCTTCCATAAGCTCGGAGCTGGAAATTTTATTGTCGCTGTCCTTGTCCATTGCCTCAAAGAGGTCTTTGGGAAGGCTGGCTTCGCTGACGGTGAGCAAACCATCCTTGTCAAAATCCTTCGACGCGATTATCTGCTCAATGCACTTTATGTTTATATCCGCTTCGGTGATATGTAGTTGATTGGTTCCACCCGCTGCTGCTACTGGCGAAAGAGCTTCGATACTCATAGTTTATCTCCATGTTTTTTATATTTTGAGAAATTACACGCATAAAATATACCATAAAGCTTTTTAAGTCCTTTTAATCCTGGCTTTAAAAAAATCAAAACCGCTATATTGTATCTTTCTACCTTTACAAGAAAGCCTGACTATGGATACAACCGGAGATAGTGCGTGCATTAAATCGGCCAGATTCAGAATGGAACTCTGTTTTGACGGTACGGCCTACTCCGGCTGGCAGTCGCAGATTAATTCCCGCGCCGTTCAGGACGTCCTTGAGGAAAAAATTTCCCTGCTCTTTGCCGGGATGAAGATAAAAACTACCGGAAGCAGCCGTACCGACAGCGGTGTTCACGCTCTTGGATTCACCGTTTCTTTCGATGCTCCTGATAATGAAAATCTTCCGCCGTCAAAAATAAAGGACGCCTTGAACAGCCTCCTGCCTTACGATATAAGGATAAAGTCTCTTACTTATGCCGAATCCTCCTTTCACGCGAGATTTTCCGCAATCTCCAAGGCCTATACATATGTGATAAATACGGGGGATGCCTCGCCTTTTGATTGTAAATGGACATGGCGTAGGCGCGAATGCCGCAATATCGATGCGATAAAAGAAGCGCTCAATCATATTGTCGGGACTCATGATTTCTCTGCTTTTAGCGTGAGGGGGTCGGAGATTGATAACACCGTGAGGACAATTTATTCCGCAGACGCTGAGTTCGTCGATGAATACCTTTGCATAACGCTTATCGGCAACGGTTTTCTTTATAAAATGGTCAGGTGCATCGTCGGCGCGATGAAAGAAGTCGGCGAAAACAGAATGTCTCCGCCTGACGTGAAAAGAATCCTCGAATCACTCGACCGGGGCGAAGCCCCTGCGACCGCCCCGCCTCAAGGGCTTTTCCTCATGAAAGTCTTCTACGAAGAAGGCCTCCACGAACATTTCAAACTCGAAAAACTTCCCTTCCACCAAGCGATGTCTGCACAAAGCTAGTGTTGCTTTCGCTCCGCGGCCAACACGGGGAAAGGCAAAACCATTTTTACCACGAAGATGGTTTGTCGAGTCAAAGCTGCGGGCTTGAATCTTATGCTTTCTCGTCAATACATCCGGCTTTTTGTCAAATCCTCAGATTCTTGCGGGATGCCTGCGTAATTATTTTGCAATCGCAATGAAGGTCTCTGATTCTCCTGCACGTTTGAGTATCTCATCAATGATATCGCCTATTTCCTGCATCGTAAGTCCGAGCGCTTTCCACACATCGGACTTGAACGATGTGACGGTGTCCCCGTAATCTCCGAGCTTTTTCAAGGTGCATATGTATTTTGCCGTATGGCAGAGATTCACTATGTCCGCAAACTGTTCCGGCGCATTTTCGGGCGTCTCGTGCCAGCGTATCGCCTCAACAACGTCGACCGGCAGTTTCCATTTTGCCCCGAGCCATGCACCTATTTCGCAATGATCGGCGCCCATTGTGTTGCGTTCGGCCGCACTGAGCTGGATATTTTCCTTTGCCGAGAGAATCATTGAGAACGTGAATTTAACATGGAAAAATTGTTCAAAGACTATTATGCCTATGCCGTGTACGAGACCTGCCAGATGCAATACATCACTCGTATAAACGCTTTTTATATTGTGCTTTACGTAGTCGTAAAGAACGTTCATCGCGATGCCGACTATGATGGAATGTTTCCAGAATTCTTTGCGGTTGAAACGGCTCTGCGCATCCATGTCAAAGGTGGAAAATACGGATGCGGTGAGTGCTATGTTTTTTACCGACTTGAAGCCGAGGAGGGCTGCCGCCTGCGATATGGAGGCGACCGGCTGGGAAAGTCCGTAAAGAGAGGAGTTGACAACCTTCAGTATCTTCGCCGTCATGGCCGGGTCATCGTAGATAATTTTCCCGATGTCTTCTGCGTTTACGTTCGTGTCTTCAAGGGCCTTGCTGAGTTTCGTCACGACGGCAGGAAGTGTGGGCAACGAATCTATTTGCTCTATCTTCCTGAGAAGTTCTGTTTTAGCGCTCAATTCTCACCTCTTGTGGTAGTTGTTTAAAGATAAGTGTGTATGTCCTTTTTGCAAATCTTAATTCTCTCTCCAGATGTCATCGGCTGTCTCGTCCATTTCATCAATCGGTTCGGTTCCTTCTTGTTCCGTCTCGGAAGAGGACGTGGCTTTTTCGCACCACTCCTTGTCAGCAATGCCCTTTATCAATATCGAGTTATATTTATTTTCGTTTCTAAAAGCCATTATTCCGAATTTGACAGTTTCTTGTCTGTATGACAAATCTTTCCATTTCTTTCCGTTGCATGAGAAGTAAGCGCTGCCTGACTTCCATGTCAGTGTGCCAGATAACTTATCGCCCTGTTTCAGGCTAGACGGGCCGATTCTGAAAAATTGTCCTTCCCTTGGTTTAAAAGGAAACATTACTGTGCCATAACCATCGTTATGGCCTCCCATTCCGGCAACCACAAAGATAAGGCAGTCAGCTTTACCGTAAAGCAATTCGTTGAAGTCTCCGCCGAGTATTCCATCAAAGGATGCCTCGAGGCTCTTGAACGGGATTTTGCAGGCAATTGCAGTCGGTCCCGAGCCTCCAGCCACAAGATAGCCCTCGGAGATAAAAGGTCTGTTTCTCCTCCTGAACGGCTCCATGCTTTGCCAATCTTTGAGTTCTGAATCGTTGTCAAACTCGTATAACACGCTTATCTCGCATGTGGACTTGTTAAAATAGAGAAGTTTGCCATTGATAGCTTTTTTTATTTCAGGATCGGGCAACGCGAATGCCTCTATCATATCTTTTGAATTGCCATAGAAAAGGGATTCACCGAATTTTATGGAATAATCCGAAAGTAATTTTTTTAGCTCGTTCTGTTTTTCTTCCGTGTACGGCACTTCCGCAAGAAAGGAATTTATTTCGCGAAGGTTGACGCTGCGTGCCTTGAAGCCTGCCTTTTTCAGCATTCTGGTGAATTCGAGTTCGGCTTCGGCCTCAGCTTTTTCCGTATTCGCAGCCTTTATCCTTCTTCCCGCTGCGGCTTTCAGAGGCTCCGAAAGGGGGTCTGTGTACTTGAGGATATGTTCAGGTTTGCCGCTTCTGGCAATGTATCCCATGCTGTAGAGGGCCGAGGCTCCCATTTGTATCTTTCCGGAAAGCCTTCTGGCTTTTTCGCTAAAAGCCAAGTTTCTGACAGGTATTTTTTCCTGAGCCAGTCCTTTACCTATTTTTATTTCATAATACACAGATGAGCCCTTCAATTTCTTGAACTTCACCATTTTTCGCCCCTCGGGTTTTTCTATGGCGATATATTTGCCGCTGTCATTTGCCAGCGAGTTAATTATAATTCTGTCGGCTTCCAGGAGTTCTTCAGCATATTTCCTCAACTCAGGGAAGCGACTGTCTTCTTCCGAGATCCGGCTATGTTCGGCGGCTGCTTTATAATCGCCTTTGAGCATGTAATCCAGATATGTGTCAAAAAACTCGTTCCTTTTTATTTCATCGGCCGCTTTTTGCTTTTCCTTCTCTTCCCGAAGGAGTGCGGCTTTGTCTGTAATACCCTGTGCGGCTTCCTTTCGCAGGGGCTGAGTTTCTTCGCTCAAGTTTCCTTTATATTCAAGATATACTGCTACGGCCTTCTGGAACTCTCCCGACTTTACAAGGTCGGCGGATGCTGAGTTGAGAGAATCCATGACCGCGTTAATCTTCTCTTTTTTCAAATTGTCGGCTTTGTTTCTTATTTCCTTTATTTTGTCGGCCGCCATGACCGCGTACTTTGTCTGTGGATATTTTTTCATTATTCTTTCGAAATTGGCGGAGGCCAGTTCTGTTTGAAGCGGATTTTTATCAGCAAAACTGACTGAAAGTTCCCATTGCTCAAGGCCCTTGCGCTCTTTTTCTTTGCGGCTTTCAGCGGAGTCTTCTACACTGAAGTCCATGCTGTCAAGCAATTTAGATGCCTTTTCTGAGTCGCGTCGAACCTTTTTTATAAAGGACTCCGTCTCCTTACTGCCGGAATTCTCGATGTTGTCCAGCCTTTGACTTATTATTTCGGGGGCTTTGTATGCTGTTTCCTGGTAGGGTGGCGGCCTGTTTCGCACGATAATGAATGAGATAGCGGCAGTTAGTCCCGCAAAAACAAGAAATATCGTGAGAACAAAAATATTTTTAAAAGAAAGCATTCCAGTTTTTTTTACTTCTTGGTCGCGGGCTGAAAAAATGGAACTCGGCAGGGACGATAAATGGACAGGCGTAAGCGGTTTTTCAGTTGGTATGCATTTTATCTGCTTGAAGGCCTGGCTTGTTGTTGTTATCTCTGTTGCCGCGGATGATGGGAGAGGAGTCGCAGGCATTTTACCATGGAGGACCAATTTGATGTCTTCTATTACTTTGTCCCAATCTTCCTGTCTTTCTTCACGTTTTTTGGCAAGCATTATGTGGATAAGTGCGGAGCAGGGACCGGAAATCTCGGGATTCTTAAGTTCTGGCGGCGGGAGCGGATCTGCTATATGCCTTGTTATTATGCCCATTGCAGTACTGGCATCGTAAGGGACATCTCCTGTCACTATATGGTAGAATGTGGCGCCGAGCGAATATATGTCGGACCGACAGTCGAGTTCTTCGGCGCGAGCCTGTTCGGGGCTCATGTAGTGAGGGGTGCCTACGATTGCGCCTGTCATGGTGAGTCCTCTTTCTTCGGAGAGACTTTTTGATATTCCCATGTCCATGAGCTTCGGCTGTCCATCGCTGTCTATCATTATATTTGCGGGTTTGATGTCGCGGTGCAGTATTTTGAATTTTTTCCAAGCGTAGTTAAGAGCATCGGCGATACTTTTTATTATATGGAGTGCTTCTTTTTCAGGTATTTTTTTGTCTATCTTTACTCGGTCGCCGAGCTCGATGCCGTCCACATAAGACATAGCCAGGTAGTATATTCCCTGATCATTTCCTGCATCGAATGCGGTAATCATATTATGGTGGTGGAGTTTTGCTGTCATTTTGACTTCGGACATGAATCTGTTCACGAAGTCCTGATCGTTCACGAGAGAGGGGGATAGTATCTTGAGTGCGACCTTCCGCTCCATTGCCAGCTGTTCCGCGAGCCATACCTCACCCATTCCGCCCGAGCCGAGCTTGCGTATTATCCGGAAATTTCCAATCACCCTATCTGGTTGGATGCCCGGCATAGGGACAAGGATGCTTTTTCCGCATATGGGGCATCCCGCCGTTCCGCCGGCATAGCTGTCGTCCGATTCTATTCCCGATTTGCAGTGCGGGCAGTTAAATACATATTGGGCCATCTAAAATATGTCCTCCAGTATATTTTAGCACATTTGGGGAGCTTTTAAAATCAATTGGAGACTTAAAAATTGAAATTCAGCAATTTGTGAGGGATGAAGACCTGTACCGGGGCCGAAGAGTCGTTTTTTGCACGGATTGCGTTTATGAGCTCCATGCCCATCATATTGTAGTCTTGGACAATCGTTGGGATGAGTTGTCCGGTTCTTTCGAGCGAGTCGATGTTTTCGAAGTCGGCGTAGAAGAAGTTCTTTCCGAATTCGAGACGTTTTTCCCTCTGGAATCTCAAAACTGCGCCGGTGGCCAAACATGACGTTGCGGTCATCAGTACCGGGACTGACTTATTGAGCCGCAGAGAGTTGAGAACATTGAAGTTGAACTCATTTTCTGATGGACGGAGTTTGCATATCCTGTAAAAAAGTTTGTGCTGTGAGCACGCTTCGATGAAGCCTTCGCGCCTCTCTCGCGATACGAAGGACTCCAGCTCCCAGTCGATATAGAAGACTTGTGCCGATGAAGGAGCGGCGGAAAGCAGACGGGAGGTTGCCTCGAACATTGCCTGATGGTGGTTTGTCGCTACGAATGAAATATTGTCGAAGTACCTGTTGACCATTATTGTCTTATCGGGAAAATTATGGAGTTTTTCGATAATGGGTTCCGGCGGCTGAATGGCGGCGATAAGGTCATATTGGTCAAGCTGCCCGGGGCTTTTCATGGCAGTCGAGAAGTCGATGAACTTGACGTTTAATTCGTCTGCATGGCTTATCAGTATTTTAAAGAGCCGCTGCTGGCATGACTCAGCGATAACGCCGCCGCGTTCGACGTACGTATCATCAAGCCGGCAGATGACGGCAGTCTTGAGCGGAGGGGCGCTCTGCGCCACAAATGTCCCGAGTCGCCGCACGGTCTTGAGAATGCCGGAAGATATTAGTTCTCCCAGCGCTTTGTCCATGGTAGTGCGCGTCACGGAATATTTTTGTATAAGGTCTTCTCTTCTCGGGAGGATATCTCCCTGCTTGAGAAGACCTTTCCTTATGTCGTTAAGTATGGAGTCTCGTATCTTGAGATACTTTGGAGAAGCCATGGGTTCCTTTGTTTATTAAACGGGCGCGAGTTTTCTGCATTTATCCAAGACTTTCATCTGGATGCATACGCTTTCCGGCGTAATATACAACGGCTTTTTGTTTCTTAAAGTTTCGAAGAGGTCAATATAGAACCCGGTCTGTCCGGGGGTTTTGTCGTTCTCGACTTTCCACGATTCTTCGATGAATGGAATTGTTTCGCTGCTATATCCTCTGTCCGGCGCGGGGCCTTCTTCTACTTTCCTTTTGGGAAGGCTGTTCGGCTTGAAGTATTTCCACTTAAGTTCGCTGAAGCTTCCCGAAAGTCCGCCGCGTGTCCCCATTACGACCCAGTTGTTCTGCGGGAACGCGCTTGCGGCAGTAATCTCGACTTCGACGGATGGAAAGCCTTTTGCATAAAGAATCACCTTTACGTGATCGTCCGCGTCTCCCAGCGTGAGAGCTTTGTCGCGGAGACAGAAAACCTGTGGTTCTTTTCCATTGAAGAAGGTGAGGGCCTGATCGATTGGATGTGGTCCCGTATTGTTGAGGGTACCGCCGCCGCATTTTTTGAGCGTCTGCCAGTCCCAGCGCCTTGCGAATGAATGGTAGTTAGCCTTTATCTGGACTATGCGCCCCAGTTTTCCTGAATCAATGACTTCTTTCACCTTGACGAAGTCTGGTTTATACCTAGCGTTCTGGAAGACGGCGAGAAGCCTTTTGGTTTTCTTCGAGCATGCAACCATCTCTTTCGCTGCGGAGAGTGACATTGCCATTGGTTTTTCGCAGACGACATCCTTGCCCGCGTTCATGGCCTCAATGCTGAGTTTTGAATGCAGTTTGTTGGGCATCGCGATGATGACCAGTTCGATGTCCTTATCCGCGATAAGTTTTCCGAAAGTCTTGTAAGTCTTGCAATTAAACTTATCGGCGGCCTCTTTGAGCCTTTCGGGCGACTTGTCGAAGACCGCCGCTATTTCGTATTTATCTGTCAGTGGTTCTATGAGTTTCCTGTGGATGTCCCATCCGCTTCTTCCGAGTCCTGCTATGCCGACTTTTATTCTGGCTTTTTTCTTCATGGCTTTTTTCCCTTTAGATAGATGCAATGACTGATTTTATGTAGTTCAAATCCGAAACGGCAAACCATTCGCGGTCTCCGGGCCTGGGGGCTTCGATGCATATTGGGCCCTCGAAACCGGACTCTTTGACGAGTTCGATATATTCCCTGTGGTTTATTTCGCCCTCGGAAAGAGCGGTCGGCAAGCGCTTATTGTCGGTGCCGGGAGTAGCGAGAGAGTTTTTCAGGTGGAGGTAGTGCATGGAATTTCCGAGGAGCTTTATAGTGTCGGCAAGCGAAAGGATGTGTTCCTTCGGGAAATATACTGCGTTGCCGTAGTCGAGATTTACGCCGACCGCTGGACTTTGTATCATGTCAACGAGTTTTTTGGTCGCCTGTGGGGTATCGTGAAGGTAGCACATGTGGGTCTCGAACGCGAATTTGAAGTCGTGCTCTTCTGCGAACTGTCCGAGGATTTTGAAGCCTTCAACCGCCTGTTTCCAGTGATTTTCCGTTGCAATGAAGGACCCGTTTTTGTGGTAATCGCCGTAGGGGACAGACTTATCGGTGAGTCCGCCGGCGAGGGCGTTGACGACTGTCAGAGGAAAACGCTTCAGGGCCGAACTGAAGAACTCGATAGCGCCTTCGATTTCTTTTTTGCGCGCTTCGGAGTCGGCGAGTACCATGTCTGCCGTGGGGGAGCCGAAAAGTACATATTTCAATCCGGATTTTTCCTTGGCCTTTGCGATATCGTCGAGATATTTTTCCTGGCAGTCGTATTTGAGAGCCGCCGACTTGCGTCTGAATTCGATACCGTCAAAACCCCATGATACGGATTTGCGGCACATTTCATCGATTGTCTGGCCTTGTTCACAATAGTTGACATGCATTATTATCGGGTTCTTCATTTCTCTTCCTTCTTTGTTTTACCGGTAAACATTACTATTATAAATAAAACCGATATTATTCTAGTATAGCCAATTTTCCGCCATTGTCAATATCTCTTCTAAAAAAGGATTCATCTTGACTTCGTCAGTTCTACTGCTATTGTGCAATAGGATTGGGACAGTTTTTGCAAACGGGGGGATATAAATGCTCAAGACTACCGGGCAAAATGTATTTATCAGGTTCTTTATTCCTGTCTTTGCGTCCTTTTTCATTTTCGTGACCATAATATTCGGCTTCCTCATTCCGCGCTTCAAAGAATCAATAATTGATCAGAAGAAGACCCAATGTCGGGAAAATACTCACATCGCATATTCAGTTATTCAGAGACTTTACTTGTTAAGCCAGCGTGGCGAGATGACAACTCAGGAGGCCAAGTCCCAGGCATTCGCATATATAAAAGATCTTCATTATGGCCCCGCAGACGATAACTATTTCTGGATTAATGACAGCATCAGCGGAACCGTCATTATGCATCCTTATCTTGACTTGAAGGATCAGAAAAACCTCACGGTGCTCAGGGATATTGCGGAGAAATTAGTCAGAGAGACAAAAGGCAAGGAGGAAGCTTTTGTAAAATGCGATTGGTTTGCGAACGCAGATATATCAAAAACTCTTGAAGAGCTTACTTTTATAAAAGTTTTCAAGCCGTGGAATTGGCAGATCGGGACGGGGCTTTACCTAGAAGGAGTGCAGAAAGAAGTTTCAGGCCTTGTACGGCAGCAGATTATTGTTTGCATATCGGCTCTTGTAATCATATTGCTGATTTCAATCTTTGTCATCTTACAGGCCGAAAAATCTGAGAGCCGCCTGCGCGCTGCAAAACGGGAACTAGAAATCAAAGAGAAAAAATATAGAGACCTTTTTGAAAAATCTGGAGATGCCGTCTTCATTTTTGACGATGCGTTCAGCTTTGCCGACTGTAATGATGCGGCTGTTAAAATGTTCGGGTATGAAAGTAAATCTAAAATGATGAAGCATCCCGCGGCTCTTTCGCCTCAATTCCAGCAGGATGGACGAAACTCGTATGAAAAAGCAGACATGATTCTAAACGAAGTTGTAAGAGAAAGGAAAACTTTATCTTTTGAATGGACTCATCAGAAAAAGGATGGTTCTTTATTTCCCGTAGATGTCATTTTGACAGGCATTGACCTTGAAGATGGCAGAATATTTCTGTATGCCTCGTTGAGGGATATTACCTTACGCAAGGAAAGCGAAAGAAAAATAAAGGAATATAGGGAGCGTCTCGAAGAACTGGTCAAGCAGAGGACTTCCGAACTCGAAAAGGTGAACTCAATACTGAATCAGGAACTGACAGCACATAAAAAACTGGAAAGCGACATACGCCAGATACTCGATTCCGCAGGCGACGCAATGAGGGGGATAGCCCTAAATCACGATGTCCTCTATGTCAACAAGAGATTTTCAGATATAACAGGAATACCCAAAGAAAAGCTCATCGGTTCAAAGTGTAGCGACTATTTTTCTGATGAAAGCTGTGGAACTGAGCATTGCGCTCTTAATATTGTGATAAGAGGGAAGGAAGCAATTGAAAGGGAAGTCATAAAAACAGTGCCCGACGGCAGAAAGCTGACCTTTCTCCAGACATGTGCGCCATACTTTACCCCGAATGGCGAAATCATCGGCATTGTTGAAAACTTCAAAGATATAACCGAACGCAAAAAGACAGAGGCGTTTGAAAAACAGTCCGCCGTCCAGCGGGGCCGCATTGATATGGCTAACAACATACTCCATGACATCGGCAACGCCATAACAAGCATAGGCACCAATTCTGTCAGGATATCTTCCGAACAGGATTGGGAGGAATTCCATTCGCTCAACCAGCTTTCAGCATTCCTTGGTGCCAGTGCGGAGGCGCTTGCCTCCGCACTGGGTGCGGAAAAAGCCGGATACCTCCGGAAGTACGTTGAAATATTGAACGAAAACCTGCACAACAGGTCAACCCGCTACCGCGAGATACTTAGCAAAATCACAAAATCAGTATTCCATATAAATTCGATATTGGACTTGCAGAGAACTTATGCGAGGGGAGTCGTTGTGGCCAATGGAAAACTGGATATGATCAAGCTTGTCGGGGATGCGCTTTTCATGCTTTCTTCAAGTTTTGGGAAAAGAAATATCATGATTAAAACCGATATTAGAGTGAAGTCCCTTGTCATTTTCGGAGATCATACCCGTATGCTTCAAGCCTTTATCAATATTCTGAAGAACGCGTGCGAGGCATTCGATGAACTCGAAGAGGATAGAGATGAAGGACGGTATCTCAAAGTGGGCATCTGTCGGGATGGAAACCAAATCAGAATCGAGATAGAGGACAATGCTACAGGATTCGATCCCGCATCAGCTGAAACATTTTTCGACAAGGGTTTTACAACCAAGGACAGGGATTCCGGACTCGGGCTCTATGAATGCAGGGAAATAATAGAATCCCATAACGGAACTATCAGAATGGAGAGTGACGGGAAAGGAACCGGCGCTAAAGTTATCATTGAACTTGAAGCTGAAAATAATAAATCTAAAAATAATTCACACGGGGACGAGATGGCATGAGGACTTTTAACTCGAAAATACTAATAATAGATGACGATGAGACGATAAGGGACAGTTTTAGGGAAATCCTTTGTCCCCAGAAAAGAAATGACGGTTCGGCACAACGACTCAGGGAGGCTGAATCAGCCCTTTTTGACGACAACAAAACTAGCGAGCCAAGGCATAAAAGGTCAAGCGCAACCTTTGAATTTATATTTAGCGAGGCATCTAACGGAAAAAAAGGCTTCGAGATGGTCAAAAAAGCAATGGCCGAAAATTCTCCGTACGCCGCCATATTTGTCGATATGAGAATGCCTGGATGGGACGGGCTTGAGACGGTTCAGCATCTTCGCGGAGTCGACAAAAGGGCTGAAGTTATTTTCGTCACAGCCTACAGTGATCATTCAATTGATGAAATTGTAAATGCCGTCGGAAATAATGTGAGCTATCATTGCAAACCCTTTGCCTCCGAGGAAATAGCGCAGATAGCGACTAAGGCTGTCTATGAATGGAATAAGATCAGTAATCTCGAGGAGCTTATCAATAATATTTCTTCACTGCGGGCGCAGCGCTGGCAGCTCAAACCGCTCCTGAGCAATATTTTGCAGCAGGTAGCAGACCTTCTCGGCGCGGAATCCGCTCTTATCGCGCTGAAAACGGAAAGGCATTTTGAAAAACTTTTCGCCATCGGGTCTCTGCTTAACAACGCTGTTGCAGAAAGCTACCTCAGTGCGCTGCCTCCGGATGCCTTTGAAGACTGCGAGTATTACTACCAGGATTCGGGAATAGTATATTTTAATATAGAAAAATTCGGGATACTGGCAATCTTCGAAACATGCGGAAGCTTCAATAACGAGAGAATATATATTGTAAGGCTTTTCCTTGAACAGGCAGCGATGGCTATAAAAAATGTTGACCTTCAGGAAGCTATTATCCGGAAAGAAAAACTTTCAGCCGTCGGTCAGGCTACCAGCATGATTGCCCACGACCTTAAAAATATTTTCGGAGGCGTGGAGATGGGCCTGGAAATATTGGAAAAGGACCTAAAGGACAACCCTTCCGCAATAGAAACCCTTGACGCAGTGAAAACCGCGTCTCATGACTGCATCACTCTCGTTAACGATATCCTCGACTTCGCGGGGAATAAGGAAATCAAGAAGAATGACGCAGATATGCAAATCGTTATCGAAAATGTACGGTGGAAGTTTGGGCAGTGTTTTGACGGTATTAAAATCCCGTTCGAAATAAACTGCGAGGGAGATCTTTTGTTTACCGGTGACGAAAAAAAGATATTTCGTTCCATTTTCAATCTTGTCAAAAATGCCGCTGAGGTGCTCACCGAAAAGCATACCCCCGATCCGCATATCAGAATATCAGCCCGCAAGGATGGAACGAATCTGGTAGTCGAAGTAGCGGACAACGGACCGGGTATCCCAAGGGAAATACAGGAGAGTCTTTTTATACCTTTTGTAACTTCTGGCAAAGGCGGCGGTACCGGACTGGGACTTGCCATCGTGAAACAGTTTGTAGAAGGGCACAAAGGGAATATTTGCTTTAGGACATCTGACAGGGGTACCGTCTTTAAAATGGCAATCCCTGTCAAATAATAAAGTCTCTAAAACCGCGACGATAGGTTCAAGGAGCTGTTATCTTGTCGAAGCCGGTGAAAGGTCTCAGGACTTCCGGCACAACGACGGAGCCGTCAGCCTGCTGGAAGTTTTCAAGAATTGCGATTACTACCCTGTCTGTTACGGCAGTGGCGCTTATTGTATGGACGAAACCCTTGTTCCCGTCTTTGTCCTTATAGCGGATACCGAGTCTGCGCGACTGGAAGTCCGTGAGGTTTGTGTTTGAGGTTACTTCTCTGTATGAACCGAAGCCCGCAAAATAGGCCTCGACGTCATATTTCCTGTAACCCGGCGCACCCATGTCGCCGACGCATACCTCGACTACACGGTATGGGATTCCGAGCTGATTCAGCAGATATTCCTCATTCTCCAGGCAGAACTTGTGATATTTTTCAGATTCCTGCGGAAGACAAAATACGATCTGCTCGACCTTGTGGAACTGGTGAACCCTGAATATGCCTCTGGATTCCTTGCCATAGCTGCCCGATTCCGTCCTGAAGCAGGGCGAGAACGCGGTATAGCAGAGCGGAAGGCTGGCTGCGTCAAGTATTTCATCTGCGTGGTAGCCTACGAGTGTCTGTTCTGAGGTGCCTATCAGTGACAGGTCTTCATTTTTGAGCGAGTATGTTTGTTCGGCGAAGAAAGGTAGATATCCTGTCCCGAAGAGAGTCTTTTCTTTCGCCACGCATGGGGTTATGAAGGATGTAAAGCCTTTGGCTATAAGTTCTTTCTGAACCCAGAAGAAGAGAGCGTTGCAGAGCTGTGCTCCCTTGCCTTTCCAGTAGTAGAAACCGGACTGTGCGACTTTTGCGCCGCGCTTGGTATCAATGATGTCAAGCATTTCGGCGAGTTCCTGATGGTCGCGGGGCTTGAATGAAAAAGAGGGCAACGTGCCTTCCTTTCTAAGCTCTTCGTTTGCGGCATCTGTGTCGCCGTCGGGAACCGCTGGATCAAGCAGGTTCGGGAGCCAGGAAAGTCTGGAATTCAATTCGGCTTCGAGTTCCTTTTCGCGTGCTTCGAGTTCTCCGATTTCCTGCTTTATTTCCTTGACTTTTTCGCGAGCTTCCGGATTATCTTTGCACTCCTTGCTTAGACGGTTCCTGTCGGACCTGAGCTGCTCTGCCTTGAATATCACTTCGCGGTAATCTTTGTCAAGGATCAGTATTTCATCGATATTGACGTTGCAGCCGCGTCGGGCGCAGTTTTGCTTTATGAATTCGGGTCTTTCGCGTACTATTTTTATGTCAATCATTTTAAAAGGCTCCTGCTCTTTCGTTTAGAAATGGGGCATTGGAAAGTTTCTTGTAAATGCCTTCACTTCGGCGGCTATTTCCCTGAGTGCTTTTTCATCGCTTCTTACATCGACCGCGCGGTTAATGAAATCGGCTATTTTAACCATTTCAGCTTCTTTCATTCCGCGTGTTGTGACGGCGGGTGTTCCGATGCGTATTCCGCTTGCCACGAATGGTTTTTCGGGATCGAACGGTATCATATTCTTATTAACCGTGATTGCAGCTACGTCGAGAATTGCCGCGACTTCTTTGCCTGTTGCGCTTTTCGGGCGGAGGTCTACGAGCATGAGGTGGTTATCGGTGCCGCCTGATACGATTCTGAAGCCCTTCGATGTGAGTTCAGCCGCGAGTTTTGCAGCGTTTATCCTGACCTGTTTCTGGTAGGTCTTGAATTCCGGGGACATTGCTTCCTTGAGGCATATCGCCTTGGCGGCAATCGTGTGCATCATCGGCCCGCCCTGAAGTCCAGGGAAGAGCTTGGAGTTGACTTCTTTCAGGTACTGTTCGCGGCAGAGGATGAGTCCTGACCGCGGGCCGCGGAGTGTCTTGTGGGTGGTTGTGGTAACGACATCGCAGAACGGTACGGGATTGGGGTGCTCTCCGGCCGCGACGAGTCCGGCGATGTGCGCCATGTCGACCATGAGTTTTGCGCCTACGGAATCGGCGATTGCGCGGAATTTCGCAAAATCGAAAGACCTTGGATAAGCGCTGGCACCGGCGACTATGAGTTTGGGCCTGTTTTCTGTGGCTAGCCTCTGAACTTCTTCATAGTCAATGGTTTCAGTTTCTCTGCTCACTCCGTACGGGACTATTTTATAGAGCATTCCGCTGAAATTCATCGGATGCCCGTGGGTGAGGTGCCCGCCGTGAGCAAGATCCATTGCGAGGATAGTATCGCCTGGCTGGATCAGTGCAAAGTAGGCGGCCATATTGGCTTGGCTGCCTGAATGCGGCTGGACGTTCGCGGCCTCGGCCCCGAAGAGTTTACAGGCGCGTTCGATGGCGAGTTTTTCGACTTCATCAACGAATTCGCAGCCGTTGTAATAGCGTTTTGCGGGGTAGCCTTCGGCATATTTGTTTGTGAGGACTGAGCCTTGGGCGGCGCGGATGGCGGCGCTTGTGAAGTTTTCGGACGCGATGAGTTCGATTCCTTCGTCCTGGCGAGCGGCTTCCTTGTCGAGAAATGATGCTACTTCGGGATCTTCAGCTCTGACCGCGGCAATCTCGTCATATGAATTGACTTCTATTTTTTCAAGGCGTTTGGCATGTCTTTCGCCGTTTGAGAACGGTGTCGAGAGCCATATATTGACAAGCTCCCATGCCTTGTCGACATCAAGGTAGTCGCCCTGAAGAACGAGTACGTTTGTGCAGTTGTGGTCGCGGCTTCCCTTGATTACTGCGGGATCACTTGAGACTACCGCTCTTACGTAGTGAAAGCGGTTGGCGTTAATACCCATTCCGACGCCTGAGCGGCAGATCAGTATCGCGCAGTCGACTTCGCCTTTGGAGACAGCAAAAGCCGCCTTGCCCGCGAAGTCGGGATAATCATCTTTCATATCGCATACATATGCGCCGAAGTCTTTTGTTTTTATGCCTTTGGCTTCGAGGCGCTTGGCCAGCTCGTTTTTCATTTCGAAACCGCCGTGGTCAGTCGCCAGTCCTACTACATAATCTTTCCCGCACCAGTCTGTGATTTTCTTCATTATTGATGTTCCTTATATTTAAAGTTTGAATTTGTCCATATCTAGAAAAAGGTTGTCGAGGGCTTCCTTCATCTGGTAGAAACACTGCTCGTAATCGGACTCGTTTCCGCCGAATGGGTCATTAACTGCTGGTGGGCCACCTGATGAAAACTGCATCAGATTGAAAGTCCTTCCCAGAGCTGAAGCTAGGACGGTTTCGACTCCTTGGGCGTGCGATGGTGTCATTGTTATGATTATATCGGATTTTTCCAGCAGTTCGGGTGTGAGCGGTGTGCTTCTCAGGCCGGAGATGTCTATTCCGAAGCGTTCCATCGTCCTGACTGCGTTTGGCGATGGGGCGCTGTTGAAGTCCGCCATCACACCGGCGGAGACGACGTTCACGTCGTTTCGTCCTGCTTTTTCGCAGAGACTGCGGAAGTAACCTTCGCACATCGGGCTTCGGCATGTATTCCCGGTACATATGAAAAGTATCTGCATGAAACGGAAAAACCTCTCGAAATAATTATAATCCCGTATAAGTTAAATAGTGAAAGAATTAATATAGCTTTTATTTATGGTCTATACAATGAAAAACTCTAAAGAAGATTCACAGATATTCAATCTTAATGGCGAATACGCACGTCTCGACAAGTTTTTTGAACCGCCCGCTTCTACAATTATAGAGCTTGACCTTGGCTGTGGTAAGGGGGCGTTTTCAACGGCACTGGCCAGAAAATACCCGGAAACTATGGTTTTTTCCGTTGATGTGATGATAGGCAGACTCAGAAAACTTGTTAAACGCAAGAACCGCGAAAATATCGCCAATATGTTTCTGCTGAGAGGCGAGGCATCTTTTTTTGTTACAATCATGCTGCCGGATTCCTCGGTTGACCGGCTCCATATACTTTTTCCGGACCCATGGCCTAAAAATAAACACAGGGGGAACCGGCTTGTTTCCTCGGAGTTTCTGGGACAGATACACAGGGTGCTTAAAGACGGTGGCGTTTTTCATTTTGCCACTGACGACGACTCTTACTACAAATCGGTAACTTCCATTGTCGGACCTTCGGGTATATTCAGGGAGGAGCCGTCAGCCATTAGCGATTTATCAGATATAAAGACGGATTTCGAGAGGCGCTGGCTCGAAGAAGACCGCGCCGTAAATCACATGAGCTGGGTGAAATTACCGAAAGTTTTCAGGGATACCGCGCACTGAAAAAAAACTCGACGTCTTTTGCTCCCTTTGAAGTAGAACTTCAATCGTGTCAACTCTTTCAATTGATTTCGGCTGTATCTTTCAGAGAATATACCGGAGTCGGTTTGAAGAAGTCAGCCGTCAACTTAATCGTTGCTATATTTGAAGGGGAGGCCAGCGGGAATTTGAATATCGCGTCACGCCTGAAATAATATGCGACCGACGAGTGCATGTCAAAATCGGACAAGGGGAATTCCTTTATGCTGTTTGTTTCGGGAACCCATGAGAAGCAGGTTATGTCGCCCGGAAACGTCTTCTTTATGCAGAGCGAAAAAAGGTCGATGGTGTTGACATAAGTACCGTCGGGGTATTTCATATAGAGAATGTATGACGTCGGATCCACGAAGGCCCACTGCTCTTTTTCCTTTATATAACTTTCTGCAAAGGCGTGTCCGCTCAATCGGCAACCGTCAAGAGAGCCTGTCGATGAAACTTCTCTCGAAGGTATTCCTGCCGCATTTGCGAAAAATACATATATCTCGGAAAAGTTGTGACACCACAGTTTGAGGTCCCCCGAGAGAGCACTCAAATACTGCTTGAGCGGTATCATCTTTGCGCCTTCCTTTGTAGGAATGCCGCCTTTGTCCGAGAGATTGCGGAGAATGAAGGAGGCGAGTTTCTTTATTTTAATTTCCGTTGTATCCCTGGCGGTTATATTGATTTCCGCCTTTATCAGTCTGGCCGCTTCGGCGAGGTCCTCCTCTTTATAGTTAGGGACAAAGGATTTCAATGGATACCTTTCAAAATCGCCGACGGGTATGCTTGAATACATTATGTCGACAACATCGGCATCGGAGTGTCCGGCATCCTTATAGATTCCTGCGTCTACATAGTTAAGCTTTATCGAGAAGTTTTGCGGGTATTTGCATGAGAAATAGCTGTATTCGTGGCGTCCTTCAATGAGTTTCAGTTCGGGGCGGGGTCCTTCAACCGTGTATGATCTTCCGCCATCGATCGAAACAGTCCAAGGTCCTTGAATTAATGGCGAAATCTGAAGTTTCAGCCTGTCGCCGTGCTTCTCGATATTTTTGATTATGGGTAGTTCAAGAGGGTAATAAAGCGTTAGATAGGATTTTCCTGAGTAACCATAGCCGAACTTGCGGTACTTTCCGAAGCAATACCCCGCAGACAGGAGCAGAAACGCTAAAAATACAAAAATAAACGGCAGGACAAGGCGCCAGCGGATTGTTTTTAAGATTTGCAATCTATATTTTCCTTAATTATGCTATTCTATGGTGAAATCCCGAAGCGAGTCATCGCAGGGTACCTTCGAGATTTCAACATTGTCTACGCGAGCCGTAAAAGGACCGCGACTCAGCCACGAGAGCATTTTGTCGACCATTTCTCTTTCGCCCTGCAACAGGACTTCAACCTCTCCGTACTGCACGTTTTTTACATACCCCTTCAATCCCTGATATTTACATGCCTGGTTCAACGCGGAATAGCGGAACCCCACGCCCGTAACCCTTCCCGATATCCTGACTTTGCAAGCAATCTCTTCCAAAATTCCACATTCTCCATTACTGTTAAATGTCGAAAGACCAGTTTTCACGAATCAGCTGTGCTGTATCTTCCAGCGCCTCAGGGACAACCCGCGGACCACCTATGACCGGCATGAAATTGGTGTCTCCGTTCCATCTCGGCACGATGTGAAAATGTATATGGTCCGCCACCCCGGCTCCCCCAGCGAGTCCGAGATTGAATCCAGCATTGAAACCATCGGGTCTCATCAGTTTTGCCAGGACATTTTTTGCGGCGACGGTAAGATCGAGAAGCTCGCGCCTCTCGTCTGCCGAAAGCTCTGAAATATCCCCCGTATGCCGATACGGCGCTATCATCAGATGTCCTGAGTTGTATGGAAACTTGTTAAGGATTACAAAAATATTTTCACCTCTGGCCACTACCAGCGTGCTTTCATCATCCCTTTTCCCCTTTTTTTGCCCGCAGAGAAAACAAGATCCATCCTTTTTGGACCTTATGAATTCAATTCTCCACGGCGCCCAGAGCGGCCTCTTTTCTTCTAGCATAAGCAAATGCCTCCATGATACAGAGTTGAAAATTTCCTAAAAAATCCTTGCATAAAAACAGAACCGGACTATATTTCCACCTTTTGATTGTGTATTAACGAATTTATATATTGTTAAATATAACTTTAAAACAGGATTTGGCAAAATGAAGAGTGAGATTCATCCAAAGTTCTATGACGAAGCAAAAGTCGCCTGCGCATGCGGCAAAGTATGGGAAATCGGTTCAACCGTGAAGGAAACAAAGGTCGGCATCTGCGCCGCCTGCCATCCTTTCTTCACTGGTAAACAGAAATACATTGATACAGCTGGCCGCGTGGAAAGATTCCGCCAGCGTTATGGAATGAAGGATAAATAGTTCAACTTAGAAAAGCCTGCCTTGTTCCGCATTGCGGCACGGCAGGCTTTTTTTATTCGCCGGAGCCGCTAAAATGAGCCCCGAAGATATTTCGTCCTACATTGACAGCTTACGTTCACGTTTTACCGAACTTGAGGCAAGGCTTAGCGATCCTTCCATATATTCCCATCCACTGGAATCTAAAAAAGTATCAAGGGAACACCAGCAGCTTTCAAGCCTTTTCAGCCTCTTCGAAAACTGGAAAAACGCAATAAATGAGCTCGCGTCAAATACCGCAATGCTCAACGATGAAAGCGATCCCGATATGAGGGAGCTCATCGCTTCCGATATCCAGGAACTTGAAAAAAGGATTCCCGCGCTTGAAAAGGAAATCAGCCTTCGCCTTATTCCTCCTGATCCTAACGACGCCAGAAATATAATAGTCGAAATCCGTGCCGCCGCCGGCGGCGAGGAATCATCACTCTTCGCAGGCGACCTTTACAGAATGTATACCCGTTATGCCGATCAGTGCGGTTGGAAACACGAGACACTCGACTCTGCCGAGAGCGACCTGGGCGGTATCAGGGAAGTTATATTTTCACTTGCCGGCGACAATGTCTATTCGAAGATGAAATACGAAAGCGGCGTACACCGCGTCCAGCGGGTTCCCTCGACTGAGTCCGGAGGCCGAATACACACCTCAACTATCACTGTCGCGGTAATGGCCGAGGCCGAAGATGTGGAAATCGATATACGGACCGAGGATTTGAGGTTCGATGTTTTTCGCTCGTCAGGACCTGGCGGCCAGTGTGTAAATACCACTGACTCCGCAGTGAGGGTGACTCATATCCCTAGCGGACTCAGCGTAGCCAGCCAACAGGAGAAATCACAGCACCGCAACCGCGAAATCGCAATGAGAATATTGCGCGCAAGACTCCTCGAACTTAAACAGAAGGAAGAGGATGACAAACAGGCCGCGTCGAGGAAGGCCCAGGTCGGTACCGGCGAGAGAAGCGAAAGAATAAGGACCTACAATTTTCCGCAGAACAGAGTAACCGACCACCGTTTCGGCGTCAATTTTTACGACCTTCCTAAACTTCTTGACGGCTATCTCGGTCCGCTTCTGGATCAGATAATCCAGATCGACTGCGAACGAAAACTTGAATCACTCAGCATCGGAACCAAGTAGTTCTGCCGCCCTATACAAACGTACGAAAACTAAAAACGAGAAAAAAGGTGGCTTGTAATCCGGGCTCTAATGCGATATGATTATTCGGAGCTTTTACACCAATCTTTGATTTAAAAGTACTCCAGCTTAGGGGGCCAAGCGCATTGAAAGTTTCTTATTGTCCGTCTATATAGAATAATATAGAATACTTTATTCCTTAAGGAGCAGTGAAATGAAAAAGATATTGATGCTGGCAGCTTCTCTTTTGATAGTAACAGGCTGTGAAACACCTGACCATACCACAAAAAAAGAACAAGCTCCCGCTTTTGTCGCAGTCGCACCGACCACTCCGGTAGAGGATAAAACAGTCCGGCTTGAAACAGAGATTACGATGATTAAAGAAAAATTGATCACAGAGGAGAAGGATAGTTCGACACTCAGGCTCGAACTTGAAAAGCTCAGTATCGAAAATCAGAAAATTATTGAGGAAATATTGATAATCAAAAAGGAAATTTACGAAGAAAGAAAAACCAGAGAAGAAGCCGATGAAAAAATTACCGAACAACTTACAGCCGAATTCAAGGGTAAAGAGGAAAGCAAAGCTCAGCGCTATGTTCTGCCGGACCCTCCACCAGATCTGAAAAGTGATTTTTATATATATATTGTGCAGTCTGGAACGAATCTTCACTCCATATCAAAAGCTTATAAAGTAAGCATTGACGACATCAAAAAAGCCAACAATCTGAAAAACGATACTATTTATACGGGCCAGAAACTCCATATCCCCAAAAAATAAACACAGTCATCCCATAAAAATGTGAGGATTTGACAAAAAGGCGGATTCACAGCACCTTTATTTTCACTAAAAGATAAAGGAGG
>MHBG01000030.1:1602-8853 GCA_001804785.1 Lentisphaerae bacterium GWF2_45_14 | reverse complement strand
TGAATCGTTCAAGTTACTATAAGTCAGCCAGTTCCGAGAATTCACAGAATCAAGTGATAATGTCTAAGATTGAAGAGATCTACACGAAGCACCCCTATTACGGCAGCCGCAGAATCGTCGTCGAATTGACAAAATACGGCTTGGTTGTGAATTTGTATGATGTATTAGGGCTGAAAGAATATCCGTCTTCATTTTATAATCAATATGACAATCCAACATCTGCAGTAAGAAAAAGGGGTAAATATATAAATCCTCGTTCTAAAAAGGAAAGCATAGAATATTGTGGGCAAGTTTGTAAAGTCTGCAAAAATGGGAAGAATAAATATTTTACTACTCAAACCACAGGAACAGAAGATGGTTGCAACCCTTCAAGCGCTCCATGCCCGAGCGATTCTATAAGTGTAGCAATGTGGCATACGCATGGAGGTTTTGTCGATAAGGAAAATAATGAAACAGGGGAAAAAATTCCTGATGGGAAAGATGATTATGACAGTGAAAATTTCTCAGACATAACCGATGATGATGGTCGTAAACGTGGTGATATACCATATTCAGAATCAAAAAAACAAGATATTTATTTAATTACACCTAACAGTCAGTTTAAACAATATGTACCGAGCAGTAAAGGTGGAACTGTAATAAATAGGGGAAATTTATGATGAAATATTTGCTATTAGCTATAATATTTTTTATCTCAGGGCTTACTTTTTCATCTGATAAAAAGAATAACGAAGATTCTTCAATAACTAGACCCCTTAGGGTTGCCTTAGATAAGGCAAAAAAACAAATTGGAGCTGAATTTAAATTGCAAGACGTTACTGGTTTAGGTATTTCTTCTAAAAAAAATGAATTTTTTTATTGGATAGACATGGGAGGATGGCGAACTGAAGATTCTCCTATTATATTTGGTCAAGTTTTTTACATACATCTCAGATTTGATAATTATAAATTGATAAAAATTACAAGAGGTAGATAATGACCTTAGCTATAATACTATTATTACTTACCAATATATGCACGGCTAGAGATATCCAATCTGAACCCAAACGGAATATATATGACTTTCTTGATTTTGTAGATAAGTATTCTTTTGAAAATAAGTTATCGCCAGAGGAATGGGTAGTAACTAGTGTTGCAATGACTAGAACTCTAGAATTAAAAAATGTGCTAAAAATATCAGCTTTAGACACAAAGGAATTAACAAAAAATCTTTATGTCGTGGTTATTTACAGATCAAGAAACAGTAAAATAAATGACTTCGCGATTATTATTGATATTAGTAGCCTGAAGATCATTAAAAAAGTGATATTATATGAGTAAGCGTCTAGCCAGGTGTAGGTGTAGAAATTATAACGACATATCGCCCTATCCAGAAATAGGATTCAGGGATTTGACAGGGCGTTGACGGAGAGTTCGAAGCTGGAAAAATTGTTTTGAGAATTGTAATTCGGAAGGATTTCTGATATTTTACGAATCTGAAATAAAAATCAGAGGTGAAATTAGCCTCGATTTGAGCTGATTGGCAATAGGAGTTCGACCGGAACTGATCCGGGCTATGTGTCCTGTGTTACGATGATAAAAAGCATAAATATAATATAAGTCAGGGCAGCAGATTTGGACAGCGACAGAGAGCGTTTTGTGAAATGTGAAGGATGGACTTCGATTGAGAGTCGAACGCGAGACCTCTTTTGGAAGAATAGAGAAAAACGGAAAACCCTGGAAAAGATGGAACGCTTTTAAAAAATATTGCCATCTTTTGAAGACAATAAAAGATGGCGAAAACTGCGACTTTTGAACTCATTTTCTGCGCATTGAGTCATGGCGAGAGTTTCGCAATTTGATATGGATGGAGTGCATTCGAGACTCGAACCTATCTCCATTTGGGAATAGGGGGTGAAATTTTTATGAAGAAATTTCACCCCCTGCTATATATCCAATTATCAAGCACTTACAGAATAGAGAGTATTTCGCTTTTTAAGTGGCATGCTCCGGCGAAAAAGACGAAGATTTGACTGAAGCCCTGAGTGGTGTATCTTTTAAATAAAAAAGGAGTTTTTGTGAAACCTAATATACTTTATATTCACTCCCATGACACAGGCCGCTATATCCAGCCTTACGGACACGCAGTGTCGACCCCCAACATGCAGGGACTTGCGGAGTTCGGGGTTCTTTTCCGTCAGGCTTTCTGCGCGAATCCCACATGCTCACCAAGCAGGGCATGCCTTTTGACCGGGCAGTATGCGCACAGCAACGGGATGCTGGGACTTTCGCATCGCGGGTTTTCTTTGAACGATTACTCGCGTCACATAATCCATACTCTTAAGAAAGAAGGCTACACATCAGCTCTGGCTGGTATTCAGCATATAGCTCCAAAAGCTGAAGAGCCGTGGAAAGTAATAGGATACGATAAATATCTTGGTGAACCCATGACCGCTCATACGACAGCATGTGAATATCTGGACAACGCTCCAGAAGCGCCGTTTTTTCTGTCTGTTGGATTTTCAGAAACCCATAGGCCTTTTCCAGAGAAACATCCATCTTGCAATCCAAATTACTGCATGCCTCCGGCTCCTTTGCCAGACACCCCTGAAACCCGCGAAGACATGGCCCAATTCATAGAGAGCGCCAGGATACTTGACGAAAAGATAGGAATGGTCTTGAGCGCTTTGGAACGAAATGGAATGGAAAACAACACTCTAGTCATTTGCACTACAGACCATGGAATCGCGTTTCCAGGGATGAAGTGCAACCTTACTGACAGCGGTATCGGGGTAATGCTTATAATGCGCGGCCCCGGAGGTTTCAGAGGTGGAAAGGTTTGCGATTCAATGATCAGCCATGTGGATATTTTTCCCACGATCTGCGACCTGATAGGTATTCAAAAACCGGAATGGCTCCAAGGCGAGTCAATAATTCCAGTCATAAACGGAAAATCGGAACGCGAAGAGATCTTTGCCGAAGTGAATTATCACGCCGCATACGAGCCGAAAAGATGCGTCAGAACAAAACGATGGAAGTATATCCGTCGTTATGACAGAAGGACAAGACCCGTTCTTCCTAATTGCGATGACAGTTACAGCAAAACACTTTGGATGGACAGCGGTTGGGCGGATAGACCGCCTTTTGAAGAAGCTCTGTTCGACTTGGTTTTTGATCCGCATGAAGCCAATAACCTTGCGCATAATTCGAAGAGCAGGGATGTTTTGCTGGATATGCGGGCGCGTCTTGAAAAATGGATGCGCAACACAGACGATCCGTTGTTGACAAACGATGCTGTTCCGGCGCCTGACAGCGCTATGGTTAACGATCCGGACGGCATCTCTCCCCGCGAAAAAGAAATGCCGGTCAACGCTTAAGGAAAGACTCCACTTTATCCATGTCCACATTTTGCGCAAGACATCCGGTGTAGGGGGGACAGGACATTGAGGATTGACAAAATAGCTAATATTTATTTGTATATTTTAAAAATACTTTTACTGGAATTGATAATCGGGTGTTCTTTGACAATTTTACAGTGATGAAAAGCAAAAACAGGGTCGAAATTACCTTTTCAAGGCAGGAGGTAGCATAGTCGGCAGAATGTCTATGGCAAAATCAGCACTATCGTTGCCAACTACGAATATAGTCCCTTTGGCAAGTTGACCGTAAACAGCGACACCGTGAACAACCCCTTCCGTTTCAGTTTAGAATATTTTGATGAAGAAACGGAACTCGTTTATTATAACTTCCGTTATTACAGCCCCGAGTTAGGCCGCTGGTTAAGCCGTGACCCCATTGAGGAACAAGGTGGATACAACCTCTATGTAATGCTTACCAATAATACGATAAATAGTTTGGATTATCTTGGCATGGCGGATGATGATTGTGAATGTAATGGATATAAAAAAGCTGGGGGATTGGCTGGAGGAGCAGTTGTTGTTTCTCAACTAGATAGTCCATTCCCTGGTCCAGCGGATATTGTTGCCGCTGGGATACTTTCACTTGCTGCATACTATGCCATAAAACAAGCAATTTCAGATTTGATATTTCCAATGCAGGGTAAAGGAGAAAGAAATTATGATCGAAAAAATCCTAATCCTAATAAAATAAAAACAAGAGATTCTCAAACTGGGAAAAAATTACCTAAAAAACCAGAACCCAAGGAACCTCCGACTGAACCTCCATTAGTTCCTAAGAAAAAAAAGGGTTGCTAAAAAAGAGAAAAGGATATTTATGGATATCAAGAAAACACAACAAAAGGCAGAAAAGGGTAATATAAAATCCCAAGAAAAATTGGCTTGGTATTATGATGTTAAAAGATATTATAAAAAAGCTTTTCATTGGTATAAAAGTGCTGCATTGAACGGAAATAATCCTATAATATATTATAATCTTGCCTTATGTTATCTGCGGGGAAATGGAACAGCAGTAGATTATAAAAAGGCTTTTTATTGGACCCAAAAAGCTGCTAAACTAGGAGATAGTGATGCTAAATTAGCCCTTGCTTGGCATTATTACAATGGAATTGGAATACAAAGAAAAATAAAATTAGCACAAAAGTATTATATGGGATGCATTGGAACAAAAAATGCTACGTCTGCATATTTTAGCTTGGGACAAATTGCATATGAAGAAAATAATGATTATAAAATGGCATTAAAGTTTTTTTTAAAAGCTGCTCAGCAATCTCATCCTAAATCATGCTATTTTTTAGGACGAATGTTCTTTGAAGGAAAAGGTATAGAAAAAAATATAATTCAAGCAAAAAAAAATTTAAAAAAGGCAGCACTAAAAGAACCTAAGGCAAAAAGATTATTAGAAAGTCAGAAATTTAAAAATAGCGTAAACGCTGTAGGTGAACTTCGACTTGGGGGCAAGGAGAATAACTAATATTTATCTGATACAACTTTTAAAATACTTTTACTGGAATTGATAATCGGGTGTTCTTTGACAATTTTACATTGATGAAAAGCAAAAACAAGTATGAAAGGAGGACGCTAACGGCACGCGGACTCTGGAATTCAAGTATGACTACATGGGGCGCCGAGTCGAGAAGAAAGTTACCGACAGCGGGACAACGAGCAAGCACGAACGTTTCGTATACAACAATTACAAGCAGATTGAAAAGCTCGATGTCCTGAACGGCGGAACTGCTTCCCAGAAATTCATCTGGAGCGGTGAACGACTGCTTTCAATGACCGATGTAAACGGCACATACTATTATTTTGCCGATGCAAATAAAAATATCGGCCAGTTGATCAACGCGAGCGGAACCATTGTTGCCAACTACGAATATAGTCCCTTTGGCAAGTTGACCGTAAACAGCGACAGTGTGAATAATCCGTTCCGATTCAGTTTAGAGTATTATGATGACGAAACGGAACTCGTTTATTATAACTTCCGCTATTACAGTCCCGAGTTAGGCCGTTGGCTGAACTGCGCCTGGCCCCGAAAGTTGGAGAGATTGAATAAGTGTAAAAACTCCCCAAACTAAAAACAAGAAAAAAGGTGCAGTCCTACGTGAACTTCTATAATCCGCGCAGACCGCATACCGCACTGGGTGCAGCCGGGGACTATGTCACCCCGGACGAAAGCTATTTCGGAGCTTGTAATCCGTGCTCTAATGCTATATGATTATTCGGAGCTTTTACACCAATCTTTGATTTAAAAGTACTCCAGCTTCGGGGTTAAGCGCAATCAACGAGTTACACCGACAGCAACAGCACATGTACAAAAGCAAAACATGTCAGATCGACGACCGCATCGTAAGCATCTCGCAGCCGCAGCATGTGCGTCCGATCATCCGTGGCAAGGCCGGGGCGAAAGTGACCGAAGCAAACAGTGAAGAGCTTGAAGCTGCGAAACTTATGGCGCGACAAGACGAACTCAACCGCATTCCGGTCGAAGGAAAATTTGGACAGGGCAAACGGCGTTTTTCAAGTCGTGGAACGATTGCTTGACGACATTATCGGACTATTGCAGCGTTGGACGGCAATATTGGCTATGAGAATTTCAATGATCGACTTTTGCCGCCGATTGAAAATCGGCCCGTGAATACTTTTTCAGGAAACTCTAATTACAGATTAGACGGCAATGAGTTCGTCGAGCGCTTTTTCATAGTCTGTTTTGAAAAGCCGGTGTTTTTCAAATACAGTGCCGATATCGGCGAATCTGGAACAGTCCGAATCTCCCAGAAACATGGCGAACTCTTCTTCGTCCTGCATCTCAGATGAATCGTCAAGCAGAGCTTCTCCGTCGGGGAGATTGAAAAGTGTATCACCCATCATGCCGCTTTCGCCATTGGGCATACCGTTGTTTAACGGTTCCTGCTGCTGCTGCGGTGCGGATGAATCATCAAGCATATTACTTAAATCAAGTCTGCCTTGAGATGCAAAATTATCCACAGCGCGGTAATTTCCCCTGTTGGAAAAATCATTTACAACGCTGAATACGCCATTACTTCTGAAATTCTCTACGATATTGAAAATACCATTCCCATTCTGATGCTGGTCCCTGTTCTGATTTTCGCCCGACTGACCATCTCTGCCGTTGTCACCGGAATGGTCAAGTATCCCGTTATTGCTGGTGCCGTCATCGACGCCATTTGGCGGAACATCCTCCTCTGTCCCATCATTATTGTTTTCAATGACTGTTTCTATTGTTCTTGTCCCCGGGGTGGAATTTGAATCGCCATCATTTACGGTAAAGGTTATTGTCCGTTGAAATGTGTTGGCGGTTGTGCTTATATCCGTATACGTTACAGTCCTTAATGCCGCCTGATAATTTGCCACGGTATCCGCGCCTGTCAATGTCAGCGTTCCAGTAGCGACATTCCATGTCCCGGTTATACTTCCGGTATCCGTAAATTCAAGTACGTCTTCTCCGTTCTGATAATTACCTGTTATTTGAACAGTAGCCGACTCTATATTGGTGTCATCGGGATCTGAAACGATTAAAGATTCTGAGATGACTTTTGCTTCTCCCGAACTGAAAGAGTATTCCAGTGCGGTATTTTCTATATTCAGACAGGGTGCATCATTTGTTGGCGTAATATCGATATTTCTGGTTACGGTATTGGAATTAAGATCGCCATCATTGACCCTGAAACTTACAGTACGTTGAGCCGTGTTCGGGGCATCACTGGTATTTTCGTATTTGACAGCCCTTAAAGCCGCTTGATAATTAGCTAAAGTATCTGCGCCAGTCAAGGTCAGCGTTCCTGTAGCAGCATTCCATGTGCCCGTTATGTTCGCAGTATTCGTAAACTCCAGC
>MHBG01000030.1:0-1530 GCA_001804785.1 Lentisphaerae bacterium GWF2_45_14 | reverse complement strand
CACATCCCCTTCAGTAAAACTCAATGCCGTTCCCTCTATTGCCGCTTCAACCGATGCATCATTTGTCGGCGTAATATCAATATTTCTTGCTACGGTATTGGAATTATCATCGCCATCATTGACGGTGAAACTTACAGTTCGTTGAGCTGTATTGGGATCATCACTGGTATTTTCGTATTTGACAGCCCTTAAAGCCGCCTGATAATTTGCTACAGTATCTGCGCCTGTCAAAGTCAGAGTTCCGGTAGTGGCATTCCATGTACCTGTGATATTGGCGGTATTTGTAAAAGACAATACATCCTGACCGTTCTGATAATTACCTGTTATTTGAACAGTTGCGGATTCGAGGTTTGTGTCATCAACATCACTCAATGTGATAGTTGAAGTTATTGCCGTTGCAGTATCTCCTTCAGTAAAACTCAATGCCGTTTCTTCTATTGCCGCTTCAACCGATGCATCATTTGCTGGGGTAATATCAATATTTCTGGTTACGGTATTGGAATTATCGTCGCCATCATTGACAGTGAAACTTACAGTACGCTGAGCTGTGTTCGGATCATCACTGGTATTTTCGTATTTGACAGCCCTTAAAGCCGCCTGATAATTTACTACAGTATCAGCCCCTGTCAAAGTCAGAGTTCCTGTAGCGGCATTCCATGCCCCGGTGATATTCGCGGTATTTGTAAAAGACAATACATCCTGACCGTTCTGGTAGTTGCCCGTTATCTGAATAGTTGCGGATGCAAAATTTGTGTCATCAATATCACTCAATGTGATAGTGGAAGTTATTACCGTTGCATTTCCTTCCGTAACATTTAATGTTGTTCCCTCTATTGCCGCTTCAACCGGGGCATCATTTGCCGGCGTAATATCAATATTTCTGCTTACGGTATTGGAATTATCATCGCCATCATTGACCGTAAAACTTACACTACGTTGTAATGTACTAGGATTGCCGTTGTCAGTATTTTGATATTTTACAGATCTCAACGCCGCCTGATAATTTGCGACAGTATCTGTGCCGGTCAAAGAGAGAGTTCCGGTAGCGGCATTCCATGTACCTGTGATATTGGCGGTATTTGTAAAAGACAATACATCCTGACCGTTCTGGTAGTTGCCCGTTATCTGAATAGTTGCGGATGCAAAATTTGTGTCATCAATATCACTCAATGTGATAGTGGAAGTTATTACCGTTGCATTTCCTTCCGTAACATTTAATGTTGTTCCCTCTATTGCCGCTTCAACCGGGGCATCATTTGCCGGCGTAATATCAATATTTCTGCTTACGGTATTGGAATTATCATCGCCATCATTGACCGTAAAACTTACACTACGTTGTAATGTACTAGGATTGCCGTTGTCAGTATTTTGATATTTTACAGATCTCAACGCCGCCTGATAATTTGCGACAGTATCTGTGCCGGTCAAAGAGAGAGTTCCGGTAGCGGCATTCCATGTACCTGTGATATTGGCGGTATTTGTAAAAGACAATACATCCTGACCGTTCTGATAATTACCTGTTATTTGAAC
>MHBG01000029.1 GCA_001804785.1 Lentisphaerae bacterium GWF2_45_14 | reverse complement strand
ACGAAGACTTGGCTGAGGCTCTAGAAAAAAATAGTCAGAAAAGGAGCGTAAAAAAATGACAAGTGTCGAGACAAAAAATGGAATGGCCGAAAAAAAAGCCGAAAGATTTTTCGTCTGGAGAACTTAAAAACATTAAACCTTTATATTTAATCTTCAGTTATACATGTAGAAAGGGCATTCTATGTTGAAAATATTGTTTATGGCGTTCGGGTTTTCTTTGTCATTGTGTTTTTATGGCTGTGGTTCCGCATGGGAAGGGGGTTCCGGCTCCGGAATCAGCTACCCGTATTACGCGAACGCGGAAAGGACCGCACAGATTTCTAACGGCGTCGGAAGGCTGGTTATAGGCATGCCTCGGAACGAGGTCGTAAAGATAATGGGCGAACCAGACGAGGTCACCCAATTGTATCAGACCCTTGACGCTATTCAGAAAGGGCAGTCTTCGGGATATTCATATATTTATTTGATTCAGAGGAAGAAAGAGCTGGGAAGTATTATAGAGAGGCAGGAAAAGCTCTATAAGCTCAGTTTTAATCTCAACGACGGCCTTATAAAAATAGAGTCCGAAGGGACTCATATCCGATGAATATAACACTGCAGGAAATTCTGGAAAATCTGAAGGAAATAGAAGCTCTTCCGTCGGTTCAGGATAACTGGGAAGAGGCCATGAGTTTCTTTCCCTGTTCAAGTCCCGTCTTTCTGCGGGAAAAGGAAATAATTGATTCTGCCGAGTACTGCGGGTTAAGCGGCGATGAAATATCTTTTCTGATTGGGACGGCGGAGAGAATAAGTTTAGACCCCGGCCTTTGCCGTCTGGCTTGGTATCTGTACTGGAAAATGTATATAGGAACGGCTAGACTTACTTCGGAGCACAGTAGAAAGCTTCCTGCGCTAAGTGCTTCCATGGGGGAAATGACGGGGGCATTTTACCTGCTTGTTCTTCTGGGAATAGTGCCGTTTATCAAGATATATCACAAGTCGCTGGGTGTTCCAGACGACGCGACGCGCGAGACAATGCTCGAAGTAAAGAGCCTGATGGGCAATTATAAAAACTCAGCGAATGGCGTAGGGATATGCCGCAATCAGCTTTTCTGGCCGCAATATTATCTGAACGGCAATCTTTTTTTCAGGATTGGCCGCTTCGAATACTGGGTGAAGCCCTATTCCTTAAAAAATACTGTTAATGTTTACCGAAACAGGAAGACAAGACAGACTATCGCCCTGCTGAACTCTCCGGCTTTTTATGATGAAGACGGGCTTCGCTGTCCGGCGGCCGAACGTGAGCTTGCGAAAAACTACTGGCAGTCGGAATTCAGAATAGAGAATGACCGTGTCTATGGCACTCCCGCAAGCCCCGACGGACGGGCTCTGCGCAAAGCCGTTGAACTCCCGCTCAGCGAATGGGAATGCGTTATGGATAAGGATGCTATAACGCTTGATATGCACATACCCGCAGGCGGCAGCATGACGCCTGATGCCTGTGCTGAGTCGGTAACGCGGGCTCGCGATTTCTATCGCAAATATTTCCCGCAGCTCAACCCTGTCGCTATCGTTTGTCATTCGTGGATATTCAGTCCCGACCTGCCGGAGTTCATGCAGGGAGATTCCAACCTCGTTAAGTTTATGAAGGAGACTTATTTATATCCTGTTGAATCTTCGGCACATGCAGGAATATGGTTTTTTCTGTATCAGGACAAATTTGACTCAAAAACCGCACCGAGGAAAAGTAGTCTCCAGAGGGCGGCGGTTGAGCATCTTGAAAAGGGCGGTAAGCTCAGGAGCGGAGGGATGTTCATGCTTCTCGACGATCTTGAGAATTTCGGGACACAACATTATTCACGGAATTTTGCGTGGCTTTGATTTTTTGAGGATATGAATTGGAAAAGCTTTGCTATGAATGTATTTTAGGACTTAGTTAGAATTCGAAAAGGGGGGTGTTGAGAATGGACAGATTTGACAGCAGGGGAGCCATAATAATTCCTAATCCCTTTATCTTCAATAGGTCAAACGTTAAGAAGGTTCTGGCGTTTACTGAGCTTTATTGCGCCAAAGGCCACCAGCTGGTTTCCACTCGTGTTAAATTCAACGGATATGACGGCGTGTTGCTCAAGGTATCCCAGAACGGCAAAGAAGGCACCATCGCGCTTAGTCCTATATACGGCGATAAATCAAGAATGTCAGTGGATATCGATCTTGTCTCCGGCGAAAGGATTAAGATTATGTGTCCTGTTTGCGGTGAGGCACTTCCGGTATATTCGGAATGTCATTGCGGCGGTGAGATGATAGCGCTTTTTCGCTCAAAAGCCACAGACTATTCTGAGTGTGTGGCGGTTTGTGATAAGATTGACTGCGTCAATGCTCACATTATCCATGGCGGACGGCTTGTCACCCTCCAGAACCCAGATTAGTGTGTTGTAAATGACTCTTTTTTCAGCAATTTTCATTTTTTTTATGGTTATGGACCCGATTGGGAATATCCCGTGTTTCATGAGCGTCCTCAAGAATGTGGCGCCGAGAGACCGCCGGAAGATTATTATAAGGGAAAACCTTATCGCACTTGCCGCTATCGTTGTTTTCCTTTTTGCCGGGCCATACATCCTCAATTTTCTCCAGATTTCGGAACCGGCCCTGACGATGGCTGGCGGCATCGTGCTTTTCCTTATCGCGCTGAAAATGATTTTTCCGCAGGCGTATGTCGAAGAGTCGGTTGATTCAGAGCCCCTTATTTTTCCGCTTGCGATCCCCTATATCGCCGGTCCTTCGCTTATGGCTACGGAAATGCTCATAATGAGTAAAGATCCTGGCCGCTGGCGCGAATGGCTTTTCGCTGTGGTCATCGCATGGACGCTTTCAGTGACGATTCTCGCGTTTTCATCCAGCATCGTAGCGCTTGCGGGTGAGAAGGTAATCAAGGCTGCGGAACGTCTTATGGGCCTCGTTCTTACTGCGGTTTCGATAGAGATGACAATGAAGGGCATTCTGAAGTTTATGGAACTCTACAGAGCGTGACACTGCTTCGGTTTCCCTGGAAATTCCTCTAATTCCGCTTGCGTAATCGCTATTCAGGTTCAAATTATTGAAAATGTAATTGGAATGATTTATGAAACTCACTGTAAAAAGCGAATATGCGCTCTTGGCTCTTATTTATCTTGCCAGGCGTAATTCGGAAGCCTATGTATCGGTCAAGGAGATAGCCGAGGCCCAGAAAATTCCTGTTAAATTCCTGGAACAGATAATGTTCTCACTCAAGCGGGCAGTCTTTGTCCGGAGTGCGAAAGGGCAGGGCGGCGGTTATAAGCTCTCAAAAAAAGCGAACGAGATAACGCTTGCCGAGGTTATAAGGCTTTTTGACGGGGCGCTCGCTCCTACGGAATCGTCAAGTAAGTTTTTTTACGGTTCGACTCCGGTCGAGAAAGAGGCGAAACTTATTTCCGTATTCAGGGAAATGCGTGATGTTATCGCTGAAAAAATGGAAAAGACAACGATAGCCGATGTTTACTGACGCAAGCTTTGTAACATAAAAGGACAGCTCGAAAAATGAGTGAAAATGAACTATGCGGCCCGTCAAAGGCCATTGTCGGAAAGGCACGTAAAAAAGGCTTTGTAAAGGGCAAGCTTACGGTTGTGCCTGAACTCCTTGAAGGTGAGACGCTTCTCTTTACATTCGTCGCAAAGGCAATCAGGGAGCGGGTCGATTCCAAGGATCATGAAGAACTCGATATGCAGGAAATCTGTAACCTTTTTACTTTTATATATGCCAAGGGCGGAGAGGCAGCTTTCAACTGGCACAGCGGCAACGACTTTACTATTAGCCCCAGGGGAATATTCGACCAGGCTGTGCCCTTCAGCGCGAGTCCTGACATGATAGAATATTACAATGCCAAGAAGCTCCCTGAGGAGATGTTCGAGGCTTTTCACCACTGGGTTATCAATGAACCTTCTTTCTGTATTGAGAACGCCGTCCATCCGCTGATTCCGCTGCTCGACGCACTCAAATGGACTTATCGAATATCACTTGGCATGGGGTTGGAATATCTGGGTTATAAATAGGAATGGATACAGAAAAATTCTACAGGGTACTCACGCCCTTTAACGGCTTCAGTGTTCTCGCCGGCTTCAGCGGCGGGGCCGACAGTACCGCGATGCTTGTCCTGCTTTCCCGTATCCCCCGAATAAAACTTACGGCCGTACACTTTGAACACGGCATCAGGATTCCGGAAGGCAGCGCCGATGCCGAATGGTGTCGGACTTTCTGCGAGAAAAGAAATATCCCGTTCGAACTTATCCGTATTGACGTTCCAAAGTCCCGGCTTCCATCTGAAAGTATTGAGGCCGCCGCCCGCCGACTCAGAATGGCGCATTGGGCCGAAGCGGCTGACAAAAATACCGTAATAGCCCTCGGGCATCACGCAGGTGACAAGGCCGAAAATCTTCTTCTTCGCCTTGCCAGAGGCTCAAATCTGAGCGGGCTTGTATCTTTGCGCACGTGTCGGAAAATTGGGGAAAACGTATTTGTAAGGCCCCTTATCGACTTCAGTAAACATGAAATAAAAGAGTTTCTTGTTTCGGAAAATATAAACGACTGGCGCGAAGATTATACAAACAGCGACAGCTCCTATAGGCGCAATCTCATTCGCAATCAGGTACTTCCTCTGATTTACAGGGAAATGGATTATTCCGAACAGGGAATCGCCCACTCAATCAGTGCGCTTGAACTAGATGCCGATTTTATTGAGTCCGAGGCGATTAAAAAATATCAGGACATCCGGGGGCACCGGGATACAAATACCGTTTTTTGGCGTATGCTCCATCCCGCCTTGGGAATAAGGGTGCTGAGGTACTGGCTGACCGACTTTCTCGGGGCAGACTTCGTCCCCGACAGGAACTTTTTTTTGAGATTTTCCGCCGAACTCGAAAAGGAAAAGCTTCCGGCAAGCGGCAGGATACTGATCCCCGTCAAAGAAAAGTTTTTTATAAAGCTTCATTCTGGAATGTGTTCCCTCATTAAAGAGGCGGGAGAAAAGCCAGCCATGCTCGAATGGCGGTGGCATGATGAACCTCTCCTGCATTTCGGGGAACTTACGCTTTCCGTCTCCGAAGGCGCAGTGGATTCGCTCAGTCGCGACGAAGCTTCTTTTGATGCCGCATTTATTCCTGATACGCTTATTGTAAGAGCGTGGACAGATGGCGACAGAATGGTTCCTTTCGGTTCGAAAAGCGCCGTCAAGCTTAAAAAGATTTTTACCGACAGGAAGATTCCCTCAGAGTCCAGGGTGCGTTATCCGGTCATCTGTCTTACCTGCGGTGAGATAATCTGGATTGCCGGAGTCCGCCGCTCCAGTTTCGCCCCGCTTTCCGAGGAAGCAAAAACTGTACTCAAAATAAAATTGATTCAGTAAAAACTGTTGAAAGTTTATTGAAAAACTGCTATACTATTATAGGGGAAAAGGGAGGTTTGATATGAAAAAGGTACTAATGCTTGCGCTGTTGTTTTGCGGAGCTATGTCGCTTTTCGCTGAGTCTGCATCGGTTAAATTTATTTCACTGGACGAATTCAGGAAGCTTATAGAAGCTAATGACGGTCTTGTAATCGTTGATGTCCTGGGAAGAGAATCATATAAAAATGCGCACGTAAAAGGGGCCGTCAATATCCCACTGGCTGAGCTGGGAGAAGAAACAAATTTGAAATCACTCAAGAAGTACAAGACGATAGTCGTATACTGTGCGCACTCAAGATGTCATGCGTCGGTAAATGCGGCTGAGCTTCTGATGAAATCAGGGTTCAGTAATGTACTTGATTTCAAAGGCGGCATAAAGGAATGGACAGAGGCGGGAATGCCTGTAGACTCGTCTTCTTCGGAAGATGAAAAAAAATCCTGCTCAAAAAAGGAATAATCAAGCATGAGCGATCTAAGGGTGGCGTTCTTTGACTCGAAGCCGTATGACATGAAGTCTTTCGACAGTGAAAACCAGTCATATGGTTATGCAATCAAATATTTTTCGGAAAAACTCAACCCTGACACCGCGCCGCTGGCCGCAGGATATGACGCCGTGTGTGCCTTTGTGAACGATGATCTATCAGCCGGGACGCTGGAGAAATTGTGTGCTTCCGGCGTAAAGTTGGTCGCGCTCCGCTGTGCCGGATATAACAACATCGATCTAAAAGTTGCATTCGGGAAAATTCATGTTGCGAGGGTGCCGGATTATTCTCCTTATGCGGTAGCTGAACACGCCGTGGCCCTCATGCTCTCGCTTAATAGAAAAATTCACCGTGCATACTACAGGGTCAGGGACAATAATTTCAGCATAAACGGACTTCTCGGCTTCGATATGCACGGCAAAACAGCCGGTATCATAGGCACCGGCAAGATAGGGCAGGTGCTTATAAAAATTCTCAAAGGTTTTGGGATGAACGTTGTTGCGTATGATCTCCATCCCAGGGAAGATATTGCCGGCGAAGCGGGTTTTTCTTATACGACCATGGATAAGCTCTATGCTGAATCGGATATTATATCGCTTCACTGTCCGCTCAATACGGAGACCTACCACCTGATAAATAACGAAGCTATAAACAAGATGAAAAAAGGCGCCATGCTTATCAATACGGGCAGGGGCCAGCTCATCGATACTGCCGCCCTTGTCGAAGGCCTTAAAAGCGGCACAATAGGCTTCGCTGGTCTTGACGTCTATGAGGAAGAAAGCGAATACTTTTTCGAGGACAAGTCCGATGAAATAATTCTTGACGACATCCTTGCGCGCCTCAACACCTTCAATAACGTGATCGTCACTTCGCATCAGGCTTTTTTCACGAAGGAGGCCCTCGGCAATATTTCGTCTACAACCATGAAGAACATAGCCGGATTTTTCAAGGACGGCTCAATTCCAAATGAGATCTGCTACAGGTGCGGTAAAACCCCGTGTCCGAGAAAAGATAAAACGCAGTCCAGCTGCTTTTAGTTTTCGCCGAGACGGGGATCGAGAATGTCTCTCAGGTAGTCTCCCAGCAGATGAAGCGGAAGCACCATGAAGAACATAAGTGCCGTAGCGGCGGTAACTTCCCACCAGAGTCCACGCCACAGCCCTTCCTGTCCGTCGGATATCATTACGCCCCAGCTCGGGGCGGATTCCACGCCTAATCCGAGGTAGCTGACAATTACTTCCGTCATTACGGAGTATGCGAAACGCATGGTGAAATATATTATTACGAGATGAAAAAGGTTTGGCATGATATGTCGGAAAATAATTTTAAAGGGATTGAAGCCCATTGACTTGGCTGCGAGGACATAACCCGTTTCCCTGAGCTTCATGGTTTCGGCTCTTACAACTTGGCAAAGCCCTACCCAGCCCGTAAGTCCGATTCCGAGATAGACGGCTATCATACCCATGTCGGCATGAAAAACGTTCGCGAATTTTTTCAAAAGCTCGGCGGCCGGCGGGAAAAGGAAACCCTTCGAGACAAGCAGGGCGAAGGCGAGAATGAAAAGGAGTGTCGGCATCGAAGCGAATGTGCTGTATATCCAGACGACAAGGTCATCCACCCATTTCCCGAAATAACCGGCCAGCATTCCCAGGATGACCCCTATCACCGCCGAGATAATCGATGCGCTCATTCCAATTTTAACCGCAGTTCCGGCTCCGGCAAGCGAACGCCAGAAAACGTCCCGCCCTTGGTAGTCCGTTCCGAACCAGTGTTCGGCGGATGGAGGAAGGAAGTTCATGCTCATATTTCCTTTTGCGTAAATTGGATCTATTCCTGAATACGCGCAGTGGTATGCGTAGATTTCCATGCCGCACGAAAGCAGCAGATAAAGGACTACGATGATAAACGCTGCACAGGAAATTTTTCCGCATAGTATCCGTTTTAAAATATATCTGAGAGTTCCCGGTACTGCTGCCGCCATCAGTCGGTCCTCCCTTTTAGTCTTTTCAGATGTATTTGCAGAAGCGCTGTTTCGGCAGGGGTAACTCCATCGATTCTGGCTGCCTGTGCCAGTGTGCCGGGGAGTATTTTTTTCAATTTGGCCCGTGCTTCATTTTTAAGTCCCTTGGCTTTATCGTAATCGAAGTCCTGTGGTATTCTCCATTCCTCAAGGTGCATCAGTCTTTCGACCGACTGCTCTTCCTTCTTTATATATCCTTCGTAGTGGGCTGAGATTAAAAGCTCCCGATAAACTTTTCTGCCGCTGACAGATGAGAGGTCAAGTTCAAGCATTTCGATAGGGAAGTTTGTATTTGCCGAGAATTCGCATTGCATGTCGCGGAGATGTTCCCATAGGCTGTGTCCTGCGTAAGATTTTGATTTGGCGAGTGTTTCGCTTTTTTCGAAAAGGTTTTTATAGTTCATGAACGATTTATATTTTGATTCCGGCAGAAGTCCGTTCTGATATGCGAACGGGCAAAGTCTGAGGTCGGCATTGTCCTGTCTCAGGCGCAGGCGGAATTCGGCGCGGCTGGTAAAGAGTCGGTACGGCTCTATGATTTCTTTGGTCACGAGGTCGTCAATCATTACTCCGATATAGCTTGAATTTCTTGCGAGTTCGAGGGTGCTTTTTCCCGCGGCGTGCAGAGCGGCATTCATTCCCGCTACGAGCCCCTGTCCGGCGGCTTCTTCGTAACCGCTGGTGCCGTTTATCTGGCCTGCCAGGAATACCGAAGGAAAGTTCTTGAGCGCGAGAGTTCTTGATATCTGGTCAGGGAATACGAAGTCGTATTCAATCGCATAGGCATAACGTGATATTTCGGCATTTTCGAGTCCCGGTACGGAGCGCAGCATGAGTCGCTGTATCTCCGGCGGCAGGCTCGTGGATATTCCGTTTATATAATATTCGCCTGTAAATTCGCCTTCGGGCTCAAGGTATAGAAGATGGGTTTCATGTTGCGGAAAACGCACAACCTTGTCCTCGAAAGACGGGCAGTACCTTGTTCCGATTCCCTCAATCCTGCCGCTGTACATGGGGGCTTTGTCGAGATTGTTTTTGACGATGTCCGCCGTTTCGGAGGTCGTTTTTACGAGATAGCACGGCATGTCCTTTTTCGCGGCGGCGGGAAAGGCGCGCTCCTCCGGGAAAAAGCTGAAATTTTCGTCGAAGCTCTCGGCCTCCTGAAGGTACATTCCTGAAAAATCTATTGAGCTGGCGAGTATGCGGGGCGGGGTTCCGGTCTTCAATCGTCCGAGTCTCAGTGAAAGTTGATTTTTGAGTGATTCGGAAAGTGCTGTGCTGGGCGGGTCTCCGGCGCGGCCGCCGGGAAAGGTGTTGAAGCCGTAATGTAGCTTTCCGCGCAGGAATGTGCCGCTGGAAATGACAATGCTTTTGGCGTAGAAGCGGTCGCCCAGTTCCGTTACTATGCCGGTGACCGAACCGTTTTCGACTATAAAGGAGTCGGTCATGCTCTGTTTTACGGTGAGATTCGGACAAAGTTCCAGTTCACGCTTCATTGCCCTCTGGTAGGCGGTTTTGTCGCATTGAGCGCGCGGAGACCAGACGGCTGGGCCCTTGGTACAGTTAAGCATTCTGAATTGTACTGACGTTGAGTCGGTTACCTTTCCCATGGAGCCGCCGAGAGCGTCAATTTCGCGCACGACCTGTCCTTTGGCAATACCGCCGATTGCCGGATTGCAGCTCATCTGGGCGATATGATCCATATTTATGGTGATGATTAGTGTTTTAGCGCCGAGCCTTGCGGAGGCGAGCGCGGCTTCGGACCCGGCGTGTCCGGCTCCGACTACTATCACATCATAATGTTCTTTAGCGCTGTTCATATTTATTGCCGCGGCACATTTATTTTACTGCATGCTCATTTCGGTATTGCGGTCAGTAGTGGGAACATCAAGAGGATCTTTGGCGTCAACAATGCCCCATCGTCTGGAGAACGGCCAGAAGACAAGGAATGCGCGGCCTACGATATTTTTTCTGGGTACCATGCCGAAGTAGCGGCCGTCCAGGCTGTTGGCCGAATTGTCGCCCATCATGAAGTATGAATCTTCTGGCACGGTGAAGGTGGATTCCTCGTTGATGAGGTAGGTGGCGGTCGGCGAGTTCAGGTGGCCATGGTAACCGCCTTTTCCGCTGTATATTTTTTTAAATGCCGGATTGAAATCGGTAATCGGCTTTTCTTCTTTCTGGCCTGAAGGCTTTATATATACCATGTTGTTTTTAACTCTGATGGTATCGCCGGGCAGTCCGATAAGTCTTTTGATATAATAGTATCCTCTCTCGGAGAGGAGCTGCCCGCCGTAACTGATTCCTTCCGTGTTGAATACGGTTACGTCGCCCCTTTTGAGTCCGGTGAAGTGGTGCGAGAAACGGTCTACGAAAAGATGGTCGCCGGTGGAGAGCCAGCCGTCACAGAGGACATCGCCTTTTTCGAAATAAGTTCTGCCCTTGATGGCATACTCGTTGACTTTGGGGGATTCCCCGGGAAGGCTGTATGATTGAGAACCGATATTAAAGTAGGTTTTAGACAGCAGGAAACCTCCGCTGCCTGTAGGGATGAGCTGACCTTCTTCGGAAACGGTGGCCTTTGCCTTTCTCATTCCCTGAATGAAGAGGTCAAAAGGCGGTGGCAATACCGTTGTTTTGGTATTTTTTGAGACATAGTGAATTCCAAAAAGGGTGGGCTGCATGCTGCTTGTCGGGATTTTGAATGGTTGGAGGTAAAGCGCCCTTATGCCGAAGGCGACCATAAACGCGACTGCGAGTATGTCGACCCATTCTCGGACTGCCGCAAAGGATTTTTTAGGCGTGATCTTATCGAGTCTGGCGGGTGTGTCCTCAAGGAATTTGTTTATCAGCTCGGGACTGCTTTTTTTGAGGCTTTCCGCTTCGATAAGTACCTCGTCGAGCCTTGTCTTTGTCTGCTCGGAGAGAATATCGTCATCGAAGTGCATGCGATGCCTGACGTGCCTGGTAAAAATATCCAGCCTCTTTAAGGCATTTTTTCTAAAAAACAGCATTGTGAAATCCTTCAAAATTAATCGATATCGGTACTCTTCAATACAGCTACGAATGCCTCTTGCGGGATATTGACCCTGCCAATCTGCTTCATTCTCTTTTTGCCTTCCTTCTGCTTGTCGAGTAGTTTGCGCTTACGGGATATGTCGCCGCCGTAACACTTGGCGGTAACGTCTTTACGAAGCGCGCGGACAGTTTCTCGGGCTACGACTTTTCCGCCGACGGCTGCCTGTATGGCGATCTGGAACATCTGTTGCGGTATAACTTCTTTCAGTCGTTCGACGATTTGGCGGCCCCTGTAGGGCGCGTGGTCGATGTGAACGATTGACGAGAACGCGTCGACGGGTTCGCTATTTACGAGAATATCGAGCTTGACGAGTTTTTCGGGCTGGTAGCCGCTGGGCTCGTAATCCATACTGCCGTATCCACGGGTTATCGACTTGAGTTTGTCATGGAAATCTATAAGTATTTCATGCATAGGAAGCGAGGATGTCAGTATTATATGGTGCGAGTCGGCGGATTCTGTCATCGTACAGATGCCGCGCTTGCTCATTATGAGGTTCATTATGTCCCCAGTGTATTCATTGGGCGCCATTACGCTTGCTGTAATCATCGGTTCCTCAATTCTCTCAATCGTAGCCGGATCGGGCAGATGCACGGGGTTGTCGACCTCTATCATCTCGCCGTTCCTTAGGAATACGTGGTATATGACGCTCGGATAAGTGGCGATGATGTCCATGTTGTGTTCGCGGCGCAGACGCTCCTGAACGATTTCCATATGGAGAAGCCCCAGAAATCCGCATCTGAACCCGAACCCGAGCGCGGCGGATGTCTCAGATTGGTATACGAATGCCGAGTCGTTGAGTTGGAGCTTGCTCATGCTTGCCTTGAGCTGTTCGTAATCGGCAGTGTCTATCGGATAGATTCCGCTGAAAACCATCGGGTGCACTTCTTGAAAACCGGGGAGAGCGACGGAACAAGGGTTCTTTACATCTGTAACGGTGTCGCCTATTTTTGTATCGGACGGACTTTTTATGTTGGGGATTATGTATCCGACAGAGCCCGCTGAAAGCTTGTCCTGAGGCACCATTCTGGGGCGGAACACTCCGACTTCCTTTACTTCGCTTTCAAGTCCGGTACTGAGAAAACGCACTTTCGAACCGCGCTGAAGCTCGCCGCTGAACATTCTTACATAGGTAACTACTCCGCGGTAGGAGTCATAATCGGAGTCGAATATAAGCGCACTTGTGCCGATTCCTGTTGATACCCTCGGCGGCGGTATTTTCTGGACGATTGCCTCAAGCACTTCCTTTATTCCGGTACCTTCCTTGGCGCTTATGAGGAATGCTTCCTCTCTCGGAATGGCAAGTACTTCCTCCATCTGCTGGTAGCACATTTCGACATCAGAGGCTGGGAGGTCTATCTTGTTTATGACAGGAATGATATGAAGCTTCTGGCGGAATGCGAGATGGACATTTGCCACGGTCTGGGCCTGCACGCCCTGAGTCGCGTCGACAATAAGAAGCGCGCCCTCGCAGGCTGCGAGCGAGCGGCTGACTTCATATGAAAAGTCCACGTGTCCCGGAGTATCAATCAGGTTAAGCTCGTAAGTCCTGCCGTTTTCGGCGTTATAGCTCATTTTGACGGGATGCGACTTGATGGTTATGCCGCGTTCCCGCTCCAAGTCCATATCGTCGAGCACCTGTGCGTGGTCGAGTTCGCGTGAGTTCAAGGTTCCGGTAATCTCCAGCAGGCGGTCAGCGAGCGTGGATTTGCCGTGGTCTATATGTGCGATTATGGAGAAATTTCTTATATGGTCTAGTTCGGGCATGGTTTCCTTTATACCTTTTCAAAGTCAATAGTGAAGCGGATAATCTAGCACTTTGATTGTCTTTTTCCATTGACAATTTTCTGTTTTGTCTCGATATCCGTGTTTTTACGCTAATACTTTCTCGGTTTTGAAAAAGTTTATATGCCTAAGGAGTACTGGTAGAGCGGCTGAATCCAAATCAGCGCCCGTGTATGACGTTTTTTCATCAGATATTGATAGCATCCGCTTAGTTTTTCATGAAGTCTGCGGGATTAATCCTTATTCTCTGTTTTTTATTTTTCTTCTGTCCGGGCTGCTGGGACGGCTGACCATTCAATAGCGGATTGTCGGGAAGGATTATTTTCAATGTTTCCGGGGTCAAGTCTATTGATATGACAGCGTTGCGGTCTCTGAAATTTATCTTGGCCTCCGTCGGATTTTCCTTTCCCAGAAGAGCGAGGCAGGCTGACTCGTGGTTTTCGGTATTTGCTTCCTGATTCTCGGAAAGCTTTTCGATTGCGTCTTTTTCCTGGAGCGGGCCGCTGATTATTTTTGCCGTATTGCCGTCGACGGAGCAGATGAGCTTTGATTCGGTGTCCGCCGATATCAGAAAGCTAGAGAGAGCATATGTCGCAGCATTGATTTTTTTTGATGATTTTGCGAGGGATTCGAGGACTTCGGCAGCGGCATTTTTATCCTTCAGTCCCAGGCTTGAGAGGGTGAATATGCCTTTTTCCGAAGGAGTATTGTCCATATAAAAGGAAAAAGCGCCATCGAAGGTTTTGAAAATCAGCTGGAGTGAGGATACATACTTGATGTCAGACTCGTCATCGGCTTCTTCAATGGCGATATCTTCGGCAATGTCAGAGAGGCTTTTCCGGAGAGACTCGGTTATTTCGAAGCGACCCGCGGCGGAGATGAGTTTTGCCTTGACGGGAGAGGTGGCGCTGTTTTTTGCAATATTTTTCTGTTTGCCGATAAACTCAGCGAAAGTCGAGCCTTTTGTCGGCTCAAAAGTAAGTTCGAGGCATATCTTCTCTTTTTCCGCGGAGATTGTGAGGGATATAGTATCGATTTGTTTAAGGAACTTTTCGGCGTAAGCGATCTTCAGGTTCAATATTTTAATGCCATTCACGTCGAGGCGTCTTTTTCCGGCTGCCGCAATTTTTTTGGTTATTTCGCGTTTTATTTCCTGAAAGTCACGCGGGTATCTTTTAAGGTATTCGGCAGGGCGGAATGATAATGATATCTGGTTTTCTGCGGTTTTGTCCGGGACGGGAAGTTGATTGATTGAATCGATGATTTCCTTTGATTCGCAGATGAGCGCTTTATCACCAAGCACTTTTATGTATACTTTTTGGTTAGTTATCTGCATTACGGGAGGAAGTTTCTCGGCTTTTTTTGTCAGTACGAGGACGGGGGTGCTGTCCAGTGTCTTTCCCGAGTTTGCCGCATACATGTACAAGGCGGCTGGCATTGTTATATCGAAGTCCTTGAGGTCCGGAGTGAAAGCTAGCGCTGTTGCGCCGAGAATGAGTTTTGCTGATGAGCCGGGGGAGAGTCTTTCCATGAACGGGCAGGCGTTATTGAGTATACCCATCATTGACGGCATTTCGAGTCTGCCGAGCAGTACCGGCTCTTCGGCGCGTACGGTTGGCAGACATATTGCTATAGCTAGAACTGCGAATAATGTTTTTTTCATAGTCTGTTCCTGTTTTTAACCTAAGCTCTGCGGAACTCAGGTTTTGGGGGTTGCCGGAACTGAAAGATATATTTGTTCTACTCTCAAGTAAAGAGGATTATTCAAAATAAATCTAAATGTGGGGAAAAATGCTGGCGCGGAACTTGCGCAACTGGCTAAGACAAGATTTGAAAAATAGTAAAATACAGGAGATATATTATGGACGGCATATTCGGAAACCTACTCAACGCACTTGCTGAGATATGGAAAAACATAGGCGTAACTCAGAAAGTGAGTATTGTTTTAATCGGCATAGTGACGATTTTAGCGACAGGGGTTATAATTTATGTAGGTTCTCAGCCGGACTGGCAGGTGCTTTATGCCAATCTTGACCAGAAAACGGCGGCACAGGTTTACGACATGGTGAAGGAAGGCGGCACAGAGGTGAAGCTTACCAACTCCGGGCGTACCATAATGGTTCCGAGCAAGGAAGTTTACGCGCTCCGCCTCAAAGTAGCGGGCGAAGGTATCTCGATTGAGAAGACCGGAGTCGGCCTGGAAATATTCGAAAAACTCAAGCTTGGCGCAACAGACCGCGAACAGCAGATAGCCTATCAGCGTGCGATACAGGGCGAACTTGAACGGATGATCAACGAAATGCCCGGCATTCTGAGTTCAAAAGTGCTTCTGACTATGCCCGGTAAAAAGGTTTTCAGAAAAGACAAGGAAAGACCAAGCGCGTCAGTGATGCTTGTCCTTGAAAATTCAATAAGCATGGCATCTCAGCAGATAAACAGCATAAGATATATGGTCGCCAGCGCAGTGTCCGGAATGACATCACAGGATGTAACAATTGCCGACAACCGCGGGAACCTTCTCGTGCGTCAGGTCGGCGACGATGAAGAATATGACGGAGATACGAGCCGACATCTTGAAATCTCTGAGAAAACAGAGCGTGCACTCAAGGAAAAGGCAGAGGCAATCCTGAGACCCATTGTCGGATTTGAGAACGTTGTCGCGATGGTTTCCTGCGAAATGGACTTCAATAATATAGACAGGGTCGTGGAAACCTACAACCCGGACGGTGCGGTTGCCATAACGGAGAAGACCACCACGGAAAGTAATTCAAAAGTAAATGCCGCCAATAAGAACGGCGGACCAGTGGGCATGGCCTCCAATATGAACCAGGTCGTCGATGTGGCGAATGCCGGGAAGTCTAAAGCACCGGGCGCGGAAAACGTTTCAGAGGAGTCGAGAAAGACTGTGGAAAGGAACTTCGTAGTGCCCAAGACAGTAGAGCGTACTTCCGTAAAGGGGCCGAGGATCAAGAAGTTGACTGTGGCTGTAACTATTGCCCGTGAATTAGGGGAAGGCAAATCGCTACGCTCTCCCGAGGAATTGAAGAAATTCGAAGGACTTGTTTCGTCGGCGGTTGGAGTCGAGAATTATTTTACAGCTGAAGAACTCAAGAAGAATCCGATAGTGACCGTGCAGGAAATGCCGTTCATGCAGATAGCGAAGCCGGAGCTGCCTGCCGAGGTGGTAACGGACAAGATCGTTTACGAGCTTGAAAAATATTCAAAGTCCCCGCTTATCAGACCGGTTGTCGGGTTCGGTATTCTTGCCTTGCTTTATCTGGTATTCAGGAAGTATTTCAACAGGACCAGCCCTGCGGTTGAGGGTGCTGAGTTTTCGAGTATGGGAGGTCAGTCATCCATCTATGGAGAAGATCTCAAGAAGATAGAGAGCACAGAACAGGAAGAGAAGGAAAAGAATGAACGCGAAATGCTTCTTGATTCACTGGACAAGAATTCGAAGGCATCTCCGCAGGCTGTTGCCGATATTCTTGAAAGATGGATGGCATCGGACCAAGGTTAATGTTATAATTCGGTGTATATTGTAAGTTCGGAATATGATTTTAACGGAATGTTGATTTGTTCTAAGGAGGAACTGTGAGATGGCGCTAAAGATAAGAACAGCCAAAAAGCTCGCTATTTTCTTCTCCAGCATAGCGAGAGAAAAGTCGATATCGATATTGAAGCATTTTTCCATCAACTCGATGGAGGCGATAGCCTCAGAAATCAGGAGCCTGGGGACTATCCCGCAGGACGTTCAGGTGGCTATTTTTGAGGAAATTTCGGGCAAGCTTGTGCAAGGTGTAGACCCTTCGGGCGGCGAGGATGTGGCATGGCAGATACTACACGGGGTTATCGGCGAGGATGAGGCCAGAAAGCTCCTGGAGAGGGCAAAGCCGAGAAAGCCGAAGCCGTTTTCGACGATTACAGCAGTGAGCGGCCAGGATTTGGCGACCATATTATCCAACGAACAGCCCGCGACAGCGGCGATAATACTGGGCTTTTTCCCCCCGAAGAAGGTGGGGGAGGTGCTTTCGTTTCTTGAGGAGGAAGTGAGAGAGGAAATAATAGTAAGGCTGGCGCTTGACCGCGAAGCCGATAATGAAGTAGTGGAACGCATAGAGGAAATATTCGTGGAGAAGGTAACCTCATCGGTGAACCCCACCGAGGAGGATGAGAAGACGAACCTCGGCGGCCCCGAATTTGTGGCCGAGATATTCCAGGGTGTGGATAAAACCCTTGAAGAGGAACTGATTTCCTCAATACAGGAAGAATCACCTGAACTCGCCGACAAGATCAGGGACATGATGTTCACCTTCGACGATATAGTTCGTCTTTCCGACGTGGACGTCCAGAAGATACTTCGCGAAGTTCCCACGGACAAGCTTGTACTGTCTTTGCGCGGAGTGAAGAAAGAGGTTTACGAAAAGTTTACGAAGAACCTGTCGAAGAGGGCGAGGGAGAACCTCGAGGAAGAAATGGGACTCATGGGCAAAGTCAAGAAGAGCGAAGTGGAAAACGAACGCAAAGCCATAGTCGGTATCGTGAGAGCCCTCGAAGCAGCAGGAGAAATCACGGTTTCCGCAGGAGAAGACGAGGATGTCTATGTCTGATAATAATACACTGCATTTTTCAAGCAGAATGAGAATAGTATCGGGATCTGGTGTTTCGAATGTGGTTGTTACTAATGAGGGCGCGTCAGGCAAGGATATCATTGCCACGGGGAAGGATGACGAGCTCAACTCAAAGATAGAGGCGGCGTTTCAGCAGGGATGGAAAAGCTGCGAAGCCCAGATGAATGAGAAAGTGCAATCGCTTACGCATCAGCTTGATGTGGCGGTTGAGCAGATACCGCTTTCATTGCATGGTTATCTTGTCGAGCTTGAAAAGCAGATGCGCTCCGAAGTCGGATCTCTTTCATTTTCGATAGCCGCGATGGTGCTTGGCCATGAGGTCAATGATTCATCATCGCTCGGTTCTCTTATAGAAGAGATGTTGAATCCCATAATAGACCTTAACGACATCAAGCTTTATTTGAATCCGTCTATAGCGTCTCTGGCGGGGACGGCATCGGGTACTGAAGTGCCTTCGGGCGTAAAGGTACTGCCGGATTCAAAATTGAAGCCGGGCGAGGCTCTTCTTGAATCCAAGCAGGGAATAATCGACGGTACACTTGAGGGCCGCCTGAATACGCTGAAAGATGCGTTTGCCCGATTCCTCGAAGAACAGAATTCCAAAGGAAAATAAAATTATGCACCTTGCCCCGGAGATAAAGGGATTTTCATCGGCATTTAATATGGAGCGTCGGAAGACTTTCCGTTCTATAGGGCGCATAACGAAGCTCGTAGGACTCACGGTTGAGTCGTCTGGGCCGATGTGTTCGGTCGGAGACCTTGTTTCGATATCATCTTCTTCTTCCCAGCAGGGTGAAAATGGAAATTATGCGGAGGTTGTTGGCTTCAGGGACGACCGCGTGCTGCTTTTTCCTCTTGACGGCATAGAAGGGGTCAGGAGCGGTGATAAGGTGGTTGTTGTCAATGAAGGATTTACGATTCCTGTAGGCTCTGAGCTCTTGGGGCGTGTTATAGACGGTCTAGGCCGTCCGATAGACGGACTTGGCCCGGTGTCCTGCTCCCAACGTTGGAAGGTGAGGCGTCAGGCCCCCAATTCGATGTTGAGAACAAGGATAACCGAGCATTTCGTTACGGGAGTAAGGAGTGTCGATTCTTGCATTGCCTGCGGGCATGGTCAGCGCATGGGGATATTTGCCGGGAGCGGCGTGGGAAAAAGCACGCTGATTGGTATGATTGCCAGAAACTCATCTTCCGATATGAATGTAATATCTCTTATTGGTGAACGCGGAAAGGAAGTGCTTGATTTTATAGAGGATTCTCTTGGTGAGGAGGGGCTTAAGAAGTCCGTTGTGCTTGTCTCAACTTCCGATAAATCCCCGCTTCAGAGGGTCAAGGGCGCCGAGACCGCGATGTCCATAGCCGAATACTTCAGGGATCAAGGCAAGAACGTTCTTTTTATAATGGACTCTGTCACGCGTTACGCGATGGCCCAGCGCGAGATCGGACTTGCGATAGGCGAACCGCCCGCTACCAGAGGTTACCCGCCATCGGTTTTTAGCATGATGCCCGCGCTTCTTGAGAGGGCGGGAACAAACCAGAATGGGAGCATAACCGGATTTTTCACCGTACTCGTGGAGGGCGACGATATGAATGATCCGATAGGTGATGCAGCAAGGGGGATATTGGACGGACACGTAGTACTTTCTCGCGAACTTGCTCACCAGGGACATTATCCGGCGGTAGACGTGCTGCAGAGCATCAGCCGCGTGATGAGCAGCGTTTCCCTGCCGGAACATCTCAAAATGGCACAGCAGATGCGCCAGATACTGGCTGTTTACAGGAAAGCTGAGGATATGATAAATATAGGTGCCTACAAGCCAGGGAGCAATCCCGACATTGATTATGCCATTAAGAAGAAGAGGTCCATAGATTCTTTTCTCCGCCAGTCGGTGAACGAGAGATTTAAATGGCAGGACATCCTTAATAAGATGAAAGAGGTACTCACGTGAAAAAATTTACTTTTTCAATGATGAGCATCCTGAACGTGAACCTCACCCGTAAGGAAGTCGCCGAAATGGAACTTGCCGCCGCACGGGCCCTCCTTGCCGCGGAGGAAATGCAGTTGTCTAAAATAGAAATGCTTATAGTCGATACAATGGAGCCGGAGAAAATGCTTAAAAATAATTCCGGAGCGTACTTTATCCAGAGAGAAAAATATCTCAGGATGCTTAATGATAAAAAGAAAAACCAGGTGTACCGAATACGGCAGGCCGAAGCCAAGACCCAGTCATGCGCGGAAAGACTTAAAGATGCGATGGTGGAAGTCAAAAGAATGGAAAAGGCCAGAGAGATAGAACACACTGAATGGGATCTGGAGTTCAGACGCGAAGAACAGAAACTAAATGACGAGATGGGCTGTCAAAGAGCGTCAAGAAGGATGCTTGAGCAGATGGCCTTCACGAATTGAAGGGATTGAAACATGGCAGATAAATCAATGGCAAGAAGTATGGCGCTTGTGGTTTTCATAAGCTCCTCGGTATCGGCCTTTTGCGTAGGGGCGCTTACCTTTACTCTCATAACCGGTGAGCTGCCTTTCGGCATGGTGCCGCATTTCAGGGTTACTGTTAAGAAAAAGGCGGTGATTTCCAAGCCGGCACTCGAGAAGGGACCGGGAACTTCGGCAAGGATTGATGAGGACTTTCTTGAATCCTTTTACAAGGAGTTGACTGCTGAAAGGGAAAAAATTGCCGAGGAGAGAAAAAAACTTGTCGCAAGCCAGAAGATCGCCGAGGAAATTAAAAAAGAAGCATTTAAAATGCAGGAACAGATGCGCCAGGTTCAAGATAAAGTGAATGGCCTCCTGGTCTTTATGGACAATAAGGAAATTAGCAACGTGAAGAAGATGTCAGGAATAATATCTGGCCTGGATTCTGCGACAGCTGCTAAGATGTTGATGGAGTACGATGACAACATGGCGGCGAGGGTCCTGTATTTTATGAATCAAAAAAAGTCGTCCGAGATTATCGGACAGGTAATGCAGGATCCAAAACAGATGTTGAGAATGAGTACGATAACAAAGAAAATGCAAACATTGAGCGAACAGGCTGGAGGAGAAAATAACAATGAATAACTCAGCGATGAATTCCGTGAATGCCCAGAATACTTTCTTTGACGCGCTTTCACAGTCAAATGCGACAGTTAAGCAGTCTGGATTGTATGACTCTTCCGCATCAAGCTTTCAAAGCACTCTGAAAAAAGAGATGAAGAGCGACAGACCTTCTTTGTCCAAGCCTTCCTCCGATAAAGATTCATCAAGCGTGAATAGGCACTCTGCCTCAGAGTCCGATAATAGCGCTAAAGCCAGATTGAAAAGCAAAAAGGAAAAAAGCTACGAAAAAACAAAAGAGGAAAAGACCACGCATAACGAACCCCGGCATGCAGATGTTGAAAAAAGATCGGCTAATACCGCAAAAAAAACCGAAGAATCCGCGAACGATAGAGATGTCGTAACTGCCCCTGAAGAGGAAGATTTTTCACGGGAAACTAACGCGGAACAAAAAATAGCTGAAACCGCACTCGTAGAGGATGAATCAGTTGAAGATACTGAAGAAAATATTGGAGAAGATACCACCTTTACTCCCGATATGTTCGGCATGTTCCAGACGGTGGAGGAAGAGGTTGTTGCCGTTTTGAATGAAGGCATTGAACTTTCGGAAAGCATTCCTGAAGACAATATGGAAATTGGAATTGGAACCGAAACCGAAACCTCAGCCGGGAAAAGTGAACTTGTACAGGATTCAAATACTGCGGCCGCCTATGCCAAGTCCGTAAAGGCAGATGCCCCACAAACTCAGACTCAGGCACAGACGCAAACTCAAACTCAGGCAGAAAACAATGACTTTGCTGCTGCTTTATCTGGCACCGAGACAAAATTTGCCGGTTCTGCGGCCGGCACGGTCGATAGTTCCGCCGATAATCAGAAATCTCAGTTTTTGAAAACTGGAATTCCGCTCAATGCGGAATCTGATTTCAAGTTGACCAATGTAAGGCTGGAAAAACTTTCTCCGGAATTGAATGACAATACAGAGGAAAATCCCCAGGATATCCTGAAAAATCTTCTTGGCAGATCCAGAAACCTTAACGTAAAGAATAGTGCCAATCTTTCCCTTGGGAATCAGAACGAAGCCTATGGACTGAAAAGCCAGATAGAGGGTTTTCACTCTCAGAATATGAAAGATTTAAACGGGAATTTTTTGTCAGGCTCTTCCAAGCTGGCACAGCAGGGATTTAATGGAATGCTTGATTCCGTGAAATCACATGGTGCACAGATATCTTCCGGCACTCCTAAGCTTGACGCGCTCAATCTCGCGGGGCAGACTCAGGATGGGACAGCGTCCAAGACACTCATGTCCTCTCCTGCTCAGCAGCTTTCATATGCCGGCGGAACTTCAGCCAATGCGGCATTAGTCGGAGAGCTTATCTCTAGAATGCAAGGTATGCTTAGAGGAAGCAATCTTGATAAAGGATCCAAACTTACAATGGATTTTGAATCTACCGCGCTTGGACAGGTAAATCTTTCCGTGCAGCAGAAAGGCGACGCTATTTCCGTCAATATTCAGTTAAACTCGGATTCCTCAAAAGACCAGCTTATGCAGCAGAGGGATGATCTCGCCTCCCAGCTCCGTATGATGGGCTATAAGGACGTCGCCCTTGATATCTCCAGCGGCAGAGAACGCCGCGATGACGCACATTCAAAAAACAGGAACGCCAAGAACAAGGGCAATGACGATATTCAGAACGTAAGGCTTGCCGGTGATGATAATGCCGACAGAGCCAGGGTGCTTTCCGGAGAGCTTGTGTAAGCTTGGCACAGTAATTGCGAATTCGTTAACTTAATAAAACTGGAGATGTAAAATGGCAGCAATAACAGGTGTAAGTGACTACATTAACGCAAGCAGTGCGGACAATATTACCCAGCTCGACTCTTCTAAGGCGCTTGGGAAAGCGGATTTTCTGAACCTTCTTATGGCCGAACTTCAAAATCAGGACCCGTTGAGCCCAATGGACAATAAGGATATGATCCTTCAGCTGGCGCAATTCAGCGCCATAGAAGGAACCCAGAACCTCAATGAAAACATGGACCAGTATATCGATACGGCCAATCTCGCCACAGCCTCAAGCCTCATAGGCAAGCAAGTCGTTTATCAGGACATAGATACCGGTTTTGAAATGATAGGGTCGGTCAATAAGATTAATGTCGTCGGGAATACACTGAGTATGGACGTTGACGGTGCCAATGTTAAGATGTATCAGATAAAATCAGTGTATAATCCGCCAGCAACAAGTGAATAAATATTTTTTCATATAAAGAAGGAGTTCAAAAATGGCTAGAAGTGCGTTTAATATGGGCGTATCGGGGATGTTGGCTATGGGTGACAGAATATCTGTTATCGGTAACAATATCGCCAACTCAAGAACAACTGCTTTCAAAGCAAGTAAACTTTCATTCGCCGAAGAATTCGTGACCCACTCAGGTACCCTGCCGAACGGCCTTCAGCTGCAGTTCGGGAACGGCGTGAGGACCGGAGGTACTACAACCGACTGGAGCGCGGGATCAATCGAAGGTACTTCCAATCCCGCTAATCTCGCGATAACAGGTGATGGCTTCTTCCCTGTTCTTTACGAAGACAATATTTTCTTCACCAGGGCAGGGGACTTTGCACTCGTCGCTGATAATCCCTCAAATCCGGCATATTTCTATTTTCAGAGACCGAACGGCGCTGTACTCTTGGGTGCGGCGACAGCCGGGGGAGCCGTAACGACATCCACTATTCTCAAATTTGCAACGGGCGATACCCCGACTCCGGCGCCAACTTCATATTCGATATCCGCGTCGGGTGTCGTTTCCGCATTGCCGAACTCGCTTTCTCCCGCATCTCCCGTGGCCGGGGACCCCGGCATGCCCGCGGCCGGCGGTAATGACTGGGCAGCCCTCACTTTGGCTGAACATACAACTTATGCCGCATGGGCCGCCGCTCAGACTCCGTCTGCCTATGATCCAGGCTGGGACGGTGTCGGACTGGTAACAAACACATGGCAGCCCGTTGAGGACGGTTATGCCGGTGCGCACAAGGCAATAACGGTTAGCGCTGGGTTCATCGGCGTTCAGCGCTTTAACAACCCCGACTCACTTGAAAGGGTACAGGGCGGTATGTATAAGGCTACTTCCGCGACATCAAAAGTTTCCGAGGAACCATCTGTCCCCGGGGCGGACGGCACAGGAACCCTGATGCAGGGGTCTCTTGAAAACTCGAATACCGACCTTATTACCGAGTTTACTGACATGATTATAACCCAGAGGGCCTTCCAAGCCAACTCAAAGACTATAACCACCGCTGACGAAATGCTTCAGACGGTGCTAGCTTTGAAGAACTGAGGATTTTTCCCTATGTAGTGAGCAGGTTCCTTAAAGATACATTGATAAGCTTCTCCTCGGTGTCTCTTTCAGAACCTGCTCCCTGCACTGGGAGTATTTCGTATCCGCCGCGGGTGAAACATTCCTTCATCGGAACATATCCGCATGAACCTTGGGAGAGCGAGGCTACAAAAGTCCTTTTAAACGGCGAATCCTTTTTTATCGCAAGTCCTATTTCGGTAAACGGTTCCCCCGGAAGTGATGTAATGGCAAGATTGTTTTTGCCGAATTTGAAGGCGATGATTTCAAACTTCCTCTTTCTCCCCGCTTCTTTTTTATTGAACTCAAGCAACTGTGAAGCGAAAAATCGCGCGACTTCTCCGGCTCCTTTAGCCAAGTCTTCACTGGTAAGGTCTTTCCCTGATGAAGATACATTCATTTTTACAATCTTCTCCGCTTCGGATATTTCCTTTTTAGAGAATGTCCTGGCCTTAATCTCAATAGTTGACTTTGATACTGTGAAGGTGTCCGGCTTGATTCGTTTTGATTTTTTCAGTATTTCAAGGACTATTGCCGCATAAGTTTTTCCTATTTGTACGGATTCTTTGTAGGAACATTGCGGTTTTGGTGATTTTATGTCGAAATGGTTTATGTTGCCGGAGGCTCCTATTAGTGTTATCACCGGCACGTCGTAACCTGTTTTCTTTTGAATTTCAACTTCCATCCGCCCGGGCCAGTCAGCTGAGACGAAATCACCTCCGACGGTATCGGTGTGGTTTACAATATTTGCGATGACAAGTTCAAGGATTCCGTCTTTTTTCACGCTTAGCGCTCCAGTTTCGGTATCCACCGTTCCCTCCTGCTTGATTATGTCAGGATTGAGCTTGCCGGGATTAGTCACAACTTTACCGTTTTTCATGAAGAATCTTCGGTTGAATGCGAGGGGATTGTTTTTCTCTGAACCGTAACTTATTTCGGAGGGAGAAAGGTTTTTTCCCGCACGGACAACCGCTTCCACTATCTTGCATGTTAAAAACTTGATATAGCTTTTGTCCAGAGGTACTCCGAAGAAATCGCATACATAAGGGCCTGTATGCGTATGTGTTGCTGAAAAGAGGATGTTTTCCGCGAACGTTATGCCGCTTTTAGCGAGCAGCGCTTTCACTTCGTCGATTATATCGGTGGTGACGAAGCACAGGTCGACGCTGACTATTCCCGCCGTTTCTCTGCCGTCGGAAAAAACGAAGGCCTTCACGTAAAGATCGTCGTAAGCCCCTCTGTTCGGGCGCGGATTGAAATAGCCGACGAGGGAAACGCCTCTTGCCGGGGTAATAACTTCACGAGCGAAACCTGTGTTAATCATTTTAATTCACCCTGATTTTTCTGCCGCTGTTCTGTGCCGATTCATGTGCTGCTGCGACAAGTTTGAGATTGTGAAGAGCGTCCCTGCCATCCATGGCTTTTCCGGAGATTACGGAGTGCGCGTGCTCCTCAATTACCTGCTGGTAAATGTTGACTATTTTTTCAGGCTTTACGCTTTCAGTATTGCCTTTGAATGTATCAAGCTCAAGGCGTATTCCAACGGGTTCGTCGTCATAACCTGAGAGTTGGAAAAGGGTTCCGTAGCCTCTGAGTGCGGCTTTGTCTCCATATATTTCGTAGCCTAGGTTTGACAGCGTTCCGCCGAGTCCGCCGCGTGTTTCATTGAACGCTGCTTTCGCACTGCCGGTCATTCCGTTTTCCATAAAAAACTTTATATAAGCGCCGTCTTCTACTACCATCTTCATCGTTTTGGGGTAGTAAACGCAGCAGAGTTCGTTGATTTTGCTGCCCATGAGGAATTCGGCCACGTACATGCAATGGCTCGCTACGTCCCCGATTGGCCCGCCCATTTCCTCTACTTTTGAGCAGCGCCATGTGGCCGCCTCTTCGGCGGTTGAGCCGTATGAGAATTCCATGTGGAGACAGATGTCATTCACATTGCCTAGCGTTTTTTCTTTTATAAGTTCTTTTGCCTTGACGTTGTACGCGTTATGGATCATCATATGGTCAACTGCCAGGCTAAGCTTGTATTCGGACGCCAGGTCGCAGAGCATTGAAGCGTCTTTTTCATTAGCGGCAATCGGTTTTTCCACGATGCAGTGTTTTCCCGCTTTAAGTGCGGCAGATGCGATATGGGCGTGTGTGAGATTGTTTGTCGCCACGAATACGGCTGTGATTTCCGGGTCTTTGAATATTTCTTCGGAGCTGTTATACCATTTAAGTCCGAGCGTTTCCGCAGCCATTTTTCTGGCGGGATTTACATCCGTTGTTCCGACAAGCACTGCGTTTTCCAATGCTGTGAATCTTTTTGTATCACAAGCAAAGCCTTCCTTTGCTATCCGGTTTTCTGCAATTCCGCCGAATCCGATCATTGCGTATTTGACTTTGTCCATGATATTTTCCGCCTCTTTTTGTTGTTTTCTTATTTTAGCGTATGGGTCTATATATGGCAAACGTGCCGTCCGTAAATATCCGTTCAAAACGGACAACGGAACGGCACATTTTCATTCAGCCGCAGGGCTGGTTATTTCATATAATTCGCGGCGACCTTCTTGAATGCTTCGATATAGAGCTTCATATGCTCTTCGGTGTATACGGGATGTGTGAAGAAGGACATTGTTCTTTCGCCAATCCAGTTCGCCTTTTCGCAGTTGAATGCCGAGTAGTCGATATTCCTTGCCGCGGGGTCTTCGAATGGATACTTTCTTGTTCCGAAGCCGTTATGCTCGATGAATGCCTGTTCCTTGTACATTTCGGGCCAGAGTACGCCGTAAACGGGTACGCCTTCGGCCTCCATCGCCTTTATGAACTGCGCTGTCGTGCATGTGAGCTTGTCGGTATTAAGTACGAACGGGGCCCACCAGAAGGAGTTCTGACGTTCTTCCGTATCGACAGGCGCATGGAGCACCGCCGGATGGTCTTTAAGTGCGGCTATGAGCATCTTGCCGTTTCTAACGCGGTTTTTCAGGTTCCACGAATCGAAACGTTCAAGTTCGCAGAGTCCAATCTGCGACTGCATCTCGGTCATGCGGAAGTTGAAGCCGACTCTTCTGTGGATGTATAAAAGTTTACCTTCGAGTTCGAGGAGATTCAAGCGCTGTTTGACATCGTAGCCGTGGTCGCGGAACGAACGGAATTCCCATGCGAGGTCTTCATTGTCCGTTACGACCATACCGCCTTCGCCGCCGGTCGTGAAGTGCTTGCTCTGGCAGAAACTGAAACATCCCGCGTCGCCGATAGTTCCGGCCTTTTTTCCCTTATAAACGCCGCCGAAACACTGTGCGCAGTCTTCTATTACCTTGAGATTGTGCTTCTTCGCTATGGCGAGGATCGGATCCATATCAGCGACTATCCCATAGAGATGTACGACTATTATAGCCTTTGTTTTTGGAGTGATGTTCTTTTCTATCTGTGCCGGGTCGATGGTGTGGTCATCTTTGACGTCTGCAAAGACGGGAAGCGCGCCGGCCTGTACGATGCAGAATGACGATGCGATGAATGAGTATGACGGGCATATGACCTCATCGCCCGAGCCTATTCCAAGGGAGGATACTGCCGTGTGGAGTGCGCATGTTCCGTTGGCCACGCTTACCGCGTACTTGGATCCGAGCCATTCGGCCCAGGCCTTTTCAAATTTTGCGCCGATTGGTCCCGTCCAGTAGTTGACTTTTCCCGCTCTCAGCGGTTCCATTGCCTTCTGGATAGTTGACTCTTCGAAGGACGGCCACATGGGGAAGGGCTTGCTGTTCAGTTTCTCTCCACCGTTGATTGCGAGTGCTGCCATTTTTTTCTCCTATTAAAGTTTTAAAGAGTTCATCTTTTGCTTAATTACAGATTATAGTGGAAGCTTTCCATTATGTCAAGAGGGAAAAAGATTTTTATGAAAATTTGTGTCTTATTTCAGATCTCTTCTTTAGACGGAGTGCCTTCGTGCCCGTCGCCTTTTTGTTCATCAGTTCCGAAGAAGGATCCGAATGTCTTGGCATGGCTTTTGTCTATATTCTCGCGCCTCGGCGGGGTGACTGGCTCATTTATGAAATTGAATTCTTCGGCATCTGATGCTTTTTCTACGGCGGCCTCCATTGCCTGAAGCAGTTCATTCCAGCAGGAGAAGCGCCTGCGGGGTGATTTTTTGGTCATCCGCGAGAGAATGGAGAGTGTATCGTCGGTAATGGCGATGTTCGGATTGAGGCTTCTGGGATTGGGAAGCTCCTTGTTCAGATGGAGATTGTAAACGACTTCCTTATTATCGCCGGGGAACGGTATGTGGCCGGTCAGAAGCTGGAAGAAGATTATTCCGAGCGAATAGAGGTCGCTGTACCAGTCGGGGTCCTGTCCTTCAATTTGTTCGGGGCTTACGTACCAGGGCATTATACCCTTTGTATAGCTTTCGCTTATGTAATTTTTCATCCAGTGGCTTATTCCGCAGCCCCTTATGAGGATATTACTGTCGGCGTCCACCAGGATATTGTCGGGCGAGAGTTCGCCGTGTACAATTTTCATTGAATCGTATACTTCCCTGAGTGCGTCGGCAATCGTGTAAACAATACATACCGCGTCGGATTCACGAAATGGTGCGCTCTTGGCGATAATATCATTTAGGTCGCCTTCGGGAACATAGTCCATGACGTAATAGCAGTGGCCTTTGTGTACCCCCGTGTCGAAGATATTCAGGAAATACGGGCTCTTTATCTGTATGATTTTTCCGAGGATATTATAAAACTCGTCTATTCCGGAATGGTGTATGTCGAATGCCTGATTGTATATCTTCAAGGCCATGAATTTTGACTTGTCCCCTATCGTGCACATATATACCGAACCGTAACGGGAGTCTCCGATTTTCCTCATAATCCGGTAGGATCCTACGATGTCGCCCTGGCGCAGAAGTATTCTGTCGAAGACCTTTACGGTCGGTTTCCTTTTTATGTTGGTCAGATTCGGGATTACGCAGGTGGCCGTAGCGTCTAATTCCGAAGGCAGTCTGCTCTTTGCGAGTCTGAGCACCTTTCTTGTCTTGGTCGAAGGGTTGCTGGTGGAGCCGTCCTTGAAGAGTATTCTTATATCGCCTATTTTTATCTTGTCATTATCGGCAAGTGCTATATCTGCTGATATTCTGTTGAGGTTAAGAATGGTTCCGTTCAACGACTTGAGGTCCCTTAGAACGAAAATGCTCTTTTCTTCGTTGTATACAATAATGCAATGCTTGTTGCTTACAGTAATATTCCCGTCGAAGTGAAGCTCATTTGCCGGTGAGCGGCCCATTGTGAACTCTTTGCTCTCGTCAAGCTTTACGTTATATGTCAGTTCTTTGTCTCTTACCACCAGATATGCCATTGTTCCCCCCTAAAATAGAGAAGATTCCACAGGAATCCTTAACTCTTGATACTACCATAAAGATGCGGGTAAATTACCATAAATAAATAAATTTTCAATCTTTTCTCCAATATTTTTGCAGCTGTCCGCTATTTGATACTCATTTTTTTTACAATGACTCCGCTGCCGGTTTGCAAATCCGTCCCGGTACTGCCAATATTATACTCCGATGAATTTATTCGATATAACCTTATCTTTTCAGAAATTTGAAAGGTGAAATCTTAATTATGACGGAAGTCTACAGAATCAATTTTTACGTGCCGGAGACGCACGTGGAGGCGGTCAAAGCCGCAGCGTTTGAGGCAGGCGGCGGAACAATCGGCAATTATGAATGCTGCTGTTGGCAGGTGGAAGGGCAGGGGCAGTTCAGGCCGCTCGAAGGAAGTAAGCCCTTTATCGGTACCCGGGGCGAGCTTGAGCACGTTCCGGAAATAAAAGTGGAAATGATATGTCCGACCGACAGAATAAAAGACGTCGTCGCGGCCATAAAATCGGCGCACCCCTATGAGACACCGGCATATCAATACTGGAAGGTAAATACCTGATGGACATGAGCGGATTATTTATCGCTAATTTTTTCCAAAACCCTTATTATTGTGCGATGTGGGCGCTGGTTATCGTCTTTTCGATATGCTGTCATGAGTTCGCCCATGCCTGGATGGCCTTGCAGCAGGGCGATTCGACGGCCGCGGAGCAGGGACACCTTACTCTGAACCCACTGAAGCAGATGGGCGTGTTTTCCCTTATCATGATGGCGATAATGGGAATCGCATGGGGCGCCGTTCCCGTGAATCCTTCGAGAATGAAGCACAAGTACAGCGCGGCCCTAGTTTCCTTTGCCGGGCCGCTCATGAATTTGATTCTTTTTCTCATATTCCTGATGGGTTTTTCGCTGGCCTCATACTACTTGGACGTTCGGGAATTAAAAGAGAACAGGCAATTGCTTGTTAATATCTGCAATATATTTTTCATCGGGTCAACGGGGAATATACTGCTTTTTCTTCTGAATCTCCTCCCGCTGCCGGTCTTGGACGGCTGGAACGTGTTTGTGTATATTTTCCCCCGCATGCAGAAGATAGTGACGGGAAGCGAATTCATAAAGGCGATGTACCTGATATTGATTATCCTTTTTATAACGTTTATTGATCAGATAATGTTCGTCTGCGAATCGTTGATTGTTATAGTATCAAGGTTGCTGATGATCCTTTTTTATTATGCGGGCCTGTGAAATGGAAACGGAAAAAGTCTGGAACGTGTCTGAAGTCAATTCGGCGGTCAGGGAAATCCTGGAAAACAGCCTTCTGCCTTTCTGGCTTCAGGGCGAGGTCGGGAACCTCAGTATACACCGTTCGGGACATGTTTACCTTACGCTCAAGGACGAGCGTTGTCAGATAAAGTGCGTATATTTCGGCGGCGCGGCGCTTGCGTCAAAAATAAAACTCGCCGTCGGCATGGAAATAGAGCTTTACGGCAAACTTAGTGTCTATGAGGTACGCGGCGAGTACCAGTTTTCTGTCAAACTCATGCGGCTGCTCGGAACGGGTGCGCTCCAGAGGAGATTTGAGGAGCTAAAGCAGAGGCTCGCCGCAGAAGGACTTTTCGACGAGTCGCGGAAAAAACCTCTTCCTCTCCTGCCAAAAACGATTGGCGTAGTCACCTCGCCGGGGGGCGCCGCGATAAAGGATTTTCTTAACATAGTCAACAGGCGTTTTCCTGACCTCAATATAAAAATATATCCAGCCCCTGTTCAGGGAAAGGGAGCGGAAAAGCTTCTGGCTAAAGGTGTAAGCTTTTTTAATAAATGTTGCCCAGTCGATGTCATTGTCGTAACGCGCGGCGGGGGAAGCCTCGAAGACCTCTGGCCATTTAATGAGGAAATCCTGGCCCGCGAAATAGCGTCAAGCAAAATCCCCGTCATAAGCGCGGTGGGACATGAAATAGATTTTACAATCTCTGATTTTGTCGCCGACCTTCGCGCTCCGACTCCTTCCGCCGCCGCCGAACTTGTGATAGGCAGACGCGAGGAGTTTCAGAAGGAGCTTAAGAACTTTATAAAAACAATGAAATCTTCCCTTGAGATTATTTACGGAAAACTCTCACGGCGTTATAGAGACGCCGCGTCAAGCTATGTGTTCAGAGAGCCTTCCTGCATGCTTCGGGAAAAACAGCAGCTTCTGGATGATCTGAGAGACGATATGCAAACGCTTCTCAACGAGAGGACTAAAGACCTTTCCGTCCGTTTGGTTTCCGCCTCGAAAGGTCTGGCTTTGACATCAAAAATCTGTGCCGGCTCTATTGCCGCCAAAATCGCTAGGCTCTCTGATTCGCTCCATCTGCGTTCTTCCGGTATCTTTTCGGAGGCCGTGCGGAGAAAAGAGAGCTTGGACTCCCAGCTCAAGGCATTAAGCCCTATGAATGTACTTAAAAGGGGGTACTCCGTCCTCTATGACCCAGAGACCGGAAAAGCTGTTAGCAGTCCGGACCTTCCCCCATGCAAAATTCTTGGCGCGGTAACCTCAGAAGGTACTCTTGAGCTGGAATTCAAAAAGGGGAAACGCTCCGAAGCATTTCCTGAAGGGCGCCATAATCCAATAAAGGCAATCTGACAGGTCTAGTCTGCTCGGATCATTTGAATCAATGTTTCGATGCTTTTTTCCCTTTCGCGTTATGTTGAGCCTTGTTTTTTATCCGTCATTCATATATTATCATCGCATAAGAATAAATTTTGCGATAATGTTAGTTGCGAGGAGTATGAAATGAAAAATAAAATCAAAAGATCCGGGTGTATTGCTCCGGCGGGAAATCAGCTTGCATATCTGACGCTCTCCGCTTGAAATAAATTCTTAATATGTTGAGACCTTTTCTGGACGCTTTTCATGTGTGAGCGCGCGTTCTTTTCAAGCTTGCCTTTTGTTCGCGCAT
>MHBG01000028.1 GCA_001804785.1 Lentisphaerae bacterium GWF2_45_14 | reverse complement strand
CGGCATGGTTTGAGAAAAACAGAGAGTTTGCCAAAAACAGACCCGCACTTTCCGAATTCAGAGTAAGTCAAATGGCGCTTGATAAATATGTTTCGGGTCTTCCGGACGGGAAGAAAAACTCTGAGGAACAGAGAGCAGCGGTGTTGAACCAGCTCCGGGAATATACTATTTCCACGCTCAGTAAAATACCGTTCCCTGCGGAATTGAAACTCAAAAGCGGCGTAAACGTGAACGGACGAATGATTTTTTACCAAAAAAACCTGATTGCATGCGGAAACAACGGGCGTTCAGAGAAAATACCCTGGAACGAACTGCCGATAAATGACTACATAAACATAGTCCTTTACTATATAACAATCAAGGAAGAGGCCGCTGCAGGCGAGATAATCCCGGAATCTGAAGTGCGAACCGACTGCGCGGATCTATATTTCAAACTCGCTGTTCTCTGTGACTGGATCAATGATTACAAAAGGGCCTGTGAGTTCATTAAAAAATCCGAAAAGATGGACAAGTCGATTGAAAATGACATTCGAAAGTATATTCTTAACTAGGCTAGTAAATAATTTTTTTGGGGTATATGCGTCTCGCACATAAAATTCTTATACACATAGGCGGTTCAGCGTTGGCGCTGGCTTTGCTCTCTTTCATCTTTATTGCATACAGCATGAACTCGGTGTTCTCCGAAATCCATAAAGAAGAGCAGACACAGTTATTCCCGCCAGACTTCAAGAGCAAAGTAGAAGAGAGAATATCCAAGACCATCATAATAACAGGAGTTATCATGACCGGCGGTCTCGCCGTTTTCTTTGTTCTGCTTTTACTTCTGGCAAAAAAAATTGCCGCCCCGTTGAAGGAGGCCGTGGAATTCTCAAACCTCTTGGCAAAGGGGGATTTCTCTAAAAAAATCAACCGCCGCCTTTCTCATGACGAAATAGGTACACTGCTCAAATCATTGAACTTCATGTGCGACAGAATGCAGAGCTACATCTCAAAACTGGAAAGAAGCCACATGCGCGAAAAAACCGCTAGAAAAGAGGCGGAAAAAGCCAATCACCTGAAATCGGATTTCCTGGCAAATATGTCCCTCGAACTCAGAAATCCCCTGAATTCCATAATGGGCTTTTCCAATATAATAATACGGGAAACCCAAGAGGGAAAATACGACCAAGAACTTGAGAGGAAAATCACGACGGTATACAAAAGCGCCGAAATACTCAACAACCTGATAGCAAGCCTTTTGGAACTTTCAAAACTCAATTCTTCGGAAATAAAATTGAATATTTCCGACTTCATGACAGATGAGTTAATAAGGGAACTGGTCTCATTCAACAGACTCAACGCGGAAGAAAAAAACATAGCCCTCGAATGTCATTTTTCCTCGGACGCCCCAAAAAAACTGAGAACGGATAAGGACATTCTCTTCCATGTCGTCAGCGTTATAATCTCCTCAATGGTCAAAAGTCTCCCCTTCGAGGCAAGTGTCTCGTTCGGCTGCAAAACCTCGGGAAGAAGTGTAATATTCTGGATTAAGGACTCCGGGTGTACTGAAAAAACAGAACCGATAGCTGATACATATAACAAATTCATATCATCGCAGGCAGAAACCATTCCCATCGTCGCAGGAAGACTTCTACTGGGCCTCACGATTGCAAGGGCAAACGCCGGACTTCTCGGTGCCGATCTTCAAGCAGACAGTACTCCGGAAGGCAATTCCTTCTTCGAACTGATATTCAACGGCGAAGACATAGTCCCGCAGATGACAACAAACACTCAGAGCATAAGCAGGTCGACCGTACACACTGCAACCAATATTCCGAAAACCATTTTCACTCAGGAAGCAACCAGGGGCAAAGCACCTGGGACAAAAGTCCTTATAAAAGAAAACAGAGCGACGCCGGGCAGAACCGAGACAGGGGAAATAAGAGTTAACGAAAAGACGAAATCCGTCCTTCTTGCGGAAGACAACGAGGCAAACCGCATGCTTATACAGCTCCTGTTCAGGGAGACTGCTTACGATCTCGAATGCGTCCCCGATGGGCTTGCCTGCCTAGATGCGATAGAGCGAGGCCACTACGACATTCTGCTGCTCGATTTGCAAATGCCGAAGCTTGATGGCTACGGAGTGTTAAAAAGCCTCAGGAACAATCCTAAATACGCGGGTCTTCCAATAGTAATCCTGACAGCCTATCTGGAACAGAACGATAAGCAGAAGTTGATTCTCGCCGGCGCAAATGAATGCATACTTAAACCGATAGACCTCGACATGCTCTCCTCAACAGTCAGAAGGCTCACTGAGGACTAGCCATCCAGCCGCCGCCTATCACGGTGTTCCCATTGTAGAAAACAGCAGCTTGTCCGGGGGTAACGGCACGGAGCGGCGATTCGAAAACAACTCTCACTGAAGAATTTCCAAGCGGGATAACGCGTGCCTTGACAGGTGCGCTGCGGTAACGGATTTGTACGGAACATTCGAATTCATGAGACTCATAACCATCTATCTGGTAATTGATACCTGTCACAACAGCCTCATTTGAGAGAAGTTCAGATTCATCGACGCAAAGTGTCACACTTCCGCTGGCTTCATCAATATGCGAAACATACGCGGGTCTTCCGAGCGCGACCCCGAGTCCTTTGCGCTGGCCTATTGTAAAATTATGAATGCCGTTATGCCTCCCGAGGATTTTTCCGGAACTGTCGACAAAGTTTCCGTGTCCGCCGGAAGCCCCGAAGAATTTTCTGAGGGTTTCGGCGAAGCACTCGCCGGGTGTTGAAAAACATGCGTCCTGGCTCTCCGGCTTTTTCGCGGCATGGATTCCCATACTTTCCGCCTTTTCCCTCACATCGGACTTCGACATTCCGCCAAGCGGGAAAAATGAGGCTGCTATATCTTTTCTGGTGAGGGTAAAGAGGAAATATGTCTGATCCTTCACGGGATCAGAGCCTCTTTCGAGGGCAAACTGACCGTCCGGCAGGACTATTTTTTTCACATAGTGTCCAGTAATCATTCCTGCGGCGCCGACGGAGGAAGCGTATTCGAGGATTTTTCCGAATTTGACGAATCTATTGCAGAGTGCGCATGGATTCGGCGTTCTGGCATGACTGTATTCACACCAGCAGGGACTAAGAACAAATTCTGTAAAATCGTGCCTTAAGTCAATGACCGCGTGAGGAATTCCTATCACTTCAGCGGCCTGAGCGGCACTCGCTTCGTCATCCAGGCCACCGCAATTACCGTAGGAGGCGCTGCCCGGAATTTCGGGCTTGAGCCTTAGAGTTACACCGCAGACCTCGTATCCTGCCTCAACGCATAAAGCGGCAGCGACAGAGGAATCGACCCCGCCGCTCATTGCCGCCAGAAGCTTTATTTTCCCGGACTTCGTCATGGACTTATATTTTCCTAGTTTCAGAAGCCGGATAATCTAGCGTCTACTTATCTATGAAGCAATACGGGTCTGCATTTTTAAATCTGTCGAGCCCCATTCTTGCAGTAAATGACATGCAGCCGCCGCAATGGCTTCTGAGCTTGCATGAGGAGCACTCCTGCGGGCCTCTGCGGTATTTATCGGATATTTCAGAGCCGTAAATCTCACGAAAATCCTTCTTAAAAACGTTGCCGATAGAAGATGGAAACATGGGGCATGCATGGACTTCGCCGTCAGGATAAAGCGCCATCCGGCAAAGGGCCGCGCCGCACCCAGTGCCGCAACAGCCTTCGAAGGGCCTAAGCCCCCGGCGGGTGAGTTCCAGATTGATAAGATTGTCCTTATAGCCCATGACCGGATTTTCGAGAGACATTGAGACGTAGTTGCTGAGAAAAATCTGGAATTCGTCCTTGCCCGGGAGCCCGGAGTCGGCCAGCGGGTCCCATGTCTGCGGCATCCTACTGAAGGTAAATGACCCGACCTTTTCTCTGATGCGGGAGGCTAGCGGAATTATCTCGGAAATGTTTTCTTTTGTAACGCATATGACAACCGAGGAGGGGATATCCAATTCCTTGAGTACTGCGAGGAAATCCATTTTTTTGGCGAACGCGCCCTTGTCATTGGGGGTTTCAAGGCCCTTAAGTGCTATCTGGTAGTAATCGGGCTTTTGTATCTTAACGATTTCCTCAAGGTTTTTTTGGGAGGTTGGACCGGCAATAATGGAAAGAAGGAAACCGCGCTCAGATGCCATACGGTAGATATCGAGGAATGAATGATTTGAGAATGGCGTTGCGCTTGTGCTTGTAAATGATATATGCGCTCTGAAATTTCCATTTCTGCAGAAAGACAGGAGATCATCGAGTATTTTTTCAGCTGCGGCCAATTCATCTGTCTTCCGGCGTTTTATACCGTTTTCGCGAGACGTGGTGCCCGAAACGTGCCATGTTAAAGTAAAAGTGTAGGCAGAATGATAGTCCCTGCTGGAAAGCGCATTGAGTCCTTCGGCGTATGGGGAAAAGCCCCTTGTGAGGAGAGGCATTGGGCCTGTTATTATGCCTTTTGAAGCGGCAAAAGAAAGTATTGAATGGATTTTCCCTGTCTTAATATTAAACTCTGCTTCACACTGTTCGATATTCAAGCCTTCGGCGGCAATCTTTAGAGCCATGAGTACATCTTTACCGGCTTCCTGATAAAGCACCTCCCCACTTTTCCGGTCTCGCCATACAATCGCCCAAACAGTACCTTTTTCCACGGATTTCTTCTCCCCTTCTATCCATGGAATTATATGCCATGACATCTTTAGAAGCGTGAGCGAAGGATTAAGTTTATAATTTGCCGTATATTCGGGTATTTCACCTTCCCCAGAGGCAATTTTAAAACATGCCAACTCAAAACGGGCGAGATCATTTATATAATCAGGGAGTTTGAATTCGGATTTTTTCTCTTCCAGCAAGTCGGGAATACTTTCGGCTAGCACATGGTCGGCACTGCGGCTGATGAGCTTGTCAAAAGAATCCTTGTCTACTATTGAGCGGCAAAGGGGGAAAAAGGCATCAAGCCTAGAGTAATTTTTTTTCATAATTCTGCACTTAAATTTGTTTCAGGGCGCTTTTTAGTTTTCAGTTGCCGTTTTTTTTGAGGCCAGAAGCTTGACCGTCGCGACTGCCCCCAATTTTTTCGGACTGGAAACACTTGGATTTTGTGTTTTTGCACCTGGAACAGTTGACAGCTGAAATATCACTCCGGTGCAGAAGCGCGGTGTCGGTAGATTCATCCGCGAGACGGCCCACGCATATTCCGCTCAGGATTTTGATAACATTATTATTACTCATCTTGATTCCCCCCTTGACTGTAATATATACCTGTTCTAATTCAATTTATCAAGGGGGGCGGAATCATAAACTCAAATTTTCTTAAAGTTTTTGTAATGCGATGGTCCCGCCAAAAGTCTGCGGCCTGATAAAATCGCACACGTAAAAACCTTGCCAACTGGAATACATCGCATCGTTGCAAAGGGAAAGATTTC
>MHBG01000027.1 GCA_001804785.1 Lentisphaerae bacterium GWF2_45_14 | reverse complement strand
AACGTACCATAATTGAAATTCACTTAATATCTATTACATTTAGCCTCAATTTGAAAGAAATTCAAATTACGACGTGAAAATTGACGGATATTTGGCGGATATTGAAAAACACGTTCCAGAAAGTGAATTGTTATGATAAAGAAGACATACAATAAGATAGTCGCCCTGATCTCAGGAATGACAGACAAAGCGGTTCAGGAGCTTTTGCAGAACATGCAGAAATATCTGGGTATGGACGTGGGCAGGGCAACAATAAAACGCATCCTCCAGGATCACGGGATTGTGCCCGATCCCGAGCTTAAACGCCGCATAAGCGAGAATCTTCTCGCAGCCTTTTCAATGCCCGGATAAGTTCCGGTCGAACTCCTATTGTCAATCAGCTCAAATCGAGGTTAATTCCACCTCTGATTTCTATCTTCGAATCGTAAAATATCAGAAATCCTTTCGAATTCCAACTTTCAAAACAACTTTTTCAACTTCAACTTCTCCGTCAGCCATCCGTCAAATCCCTGAATCCTATTTTCGGATAGGGCGGCATTGCGTTTCCGGTATCAAATGAGGACTCCCTTCAACATAATTCGTCGGCCAGTAAAGCATCATTCCACCGGCACATAAAAAGAGAGCCTTCGAAAGCATCGCCAGCATCTTCTATTATTTTTTCATAATAAAAATGGATGGATTCAGGGAATGAATTGATGAAGGGAATTTGAATTCCTTTCCCGTAAAGGAATAATTTTTTTGTTGCCTTTTTCATAGTAGCGAACTTCATTCTTGAACTCAATCCTCAAAAAAAATCAAAATTCCCTGATCTCTCCGCTTGCACGGCACATAGATAAAATTTTGGTTTTTCATTTTTCCCTTCTCCAAAAATATTCATAACCATAACCTGCCGTCACTACAACTATAACCGATCATCTCATCCATGTAAATATGCAACCTGTTCCGTAGTAAGCTTGATGTTCATAGCCGCCAAACATTCTTTTTCCTGCTTGCCCGCATGATAACTGACAACCGCAACGGCATTCAGCAGGTTACAAGTGATATATCCAAGCACTATTTCTGTCGGCGACACCTTCAACTGCTCCGCTAGAATCCTGACGCGCTCCAATCTGGTTTCGTTGATCGCAAAATCATAACGTTTTCTAATATTGTCATGCAATGCCTCTCCATTCAGGCGTTTGGAGAAATAGCCGTTAGCCAAAGAGGAATGCGCCATGACCGGAAGTTTTGCCTTAAGATACCAGCGGTATTCGGAATCACCCATGTATGCAAACTCATGGTCATGATGAAAACTATCGGTATATCCCAGACTCCAACATGGCTGACTGACGGAAAAAGGGGTGAAATGATTTTCCACCGCAAAATCATTTGCTTCCGCGATGCGTGCCGTAGACCAGTTGGAAGCACCGATAAAGCGAACTTTTCCCGCCTTTACATACCGGTGTAAGGTTTCCATAATGCCGCCAACCGGCAAAGACGGGTCATCGCGATGCAAATAATAAATATCAATATAATCCGTTTTTAATGCGTTGAGACTTTCCTCTAGATCTGAGTTCAAATCCTCTCTTTTTAATCGACGCACATGAGTAACAAGGTTGCTGCATCCGCCTTTGGTACAGAGAATAATACCAGTTCGATTTTTTCTCTCTGCCATCCACTCTCCCAAAACTGATTCGGTTCCATAAACCCGCCCCGTATCAATGCAGTTCCCTCCATTTTCAATAAAATTGTCAAATATCCCATAGTAATCAGAGCGTTGCATTACCACCGATTTGGGTCCCAAACCCAATACAATCCGGTTGATTTTAATTGACTCAGAATCAGAGGTTAATCCAAGCATGCTTTCCACCTATTGAATAGTACGTCGTAAAAGTTTAGTCCTAAAAAGTTGTTGCCCTTGAAAAAATTCGAGATTTTTTTCAAGCCTCCGGTTGTTGGTTCGTGCCTTTCTGTTTTCGTTAAAATTGTTAAAATCCTGAAAATTTCATATTGACAAAATCCCATACGTCCTATAGCATATAATATCCACCCCGATAAGCGCATATGGCTTTTGCCGGCATCATCGTATTACTTTGTAACAATGCAGAAACTGCTGAACATGATCCAATTTTCAAAAGCAGCCGGCTTTCCCATATTTTCAATTTCCAGTTTGTTTTCTCCTTTTTTCAGAAGATGCACTGGAATAGACAAGCACCTGTCGCTCATTTGTGTTTTGGAGAAAGAATTGGGTTCATCGAATACAACGGTACCGTTGAGTTTTACAAGCAATGGAACTTTGCCGTTTTTGTCATGGTCAAGTCCCTTGATTTCAATATTAAGATCCAGGACTGGTATTGAATTCAGGATAAAACTGGTTGCCATGGATTCCTGCCCGTAAAGAAGCAAGACCATTTGCTTGTCATTGCCAACTTTATTAAGGATAGGCGATGTCTGTGTACCATATACCGTAAAGCCGTTTAAAGGCAATAATATTTTATCTCCACGCCTGACTGATTGCAACTGAGTCTTGATTTTTTCTTTGGTTTTCTTTATATAGTCATTTAACTCAGCGGATGTACTGCAAGCACGCAACTCAACGATTTCAGGCGCGTCATACCACGCCTTTTGCTTTTCTTTTTTTATGTTGATCTGGAATTTTTTATATAGCCATTCTTGCATTGATACACCCGTAGCAGAAGTCAGGCTTGTAACATATTGCGGATTACCGCTGTTACGGCAGATGTCTGCGAGCTCCTTTAAGTGCGAGTATCTGCCTTCATCATCTCTGGTGATGTATTGATTTAGATCCGCCCATAATAGCCCGCAGAGTTTTACTTGCTTAACTCTTTGATAATAAGGCGATTCTACAGGTAATGATTTTTCCGCTTTTAAAAATATATCGTATCCTTGTTTTACTAAATCAGCATTGAGAAGGGAAGGTTGTGCACAGCTTTCGCTTTGATGGACGGGATTGTCTCCATTCACACGTGCCCTTATTTTTTCAAGAAATTTCTTCATTTCCGGCGCGGTCGAACCATAGAATGCACTTAGAAATTCATCCTCAAGCTTATTGCGGTCAAGATCAGGATTCCACATGAGTTTCCCTTGCAGATATATAAATAATTCAGCGAACAGATATGGCTGTCCGCAATAAGTGACGCCTTTTACTCCGTTCTGCTGGTAAAAAGACAGTCTCTTGCTCATTCCGTCATGGGAAAAGAAGGGGTTGTATATGTCTTTATAATTCATGGGATATTCAAACACTTCAAGTTGTTCGCCTGCAACGTGCTGCCACTTTTTAAAATATTCCAGAAACTCCTTGTTGCGAAAACAGGCAAATGTATGGGATTGGCATTTACAGCCGATATTGTAATCCGGGCATAGTAATATCCGAACATTCGAAGCAAGGTGATTTACTGTCAATGGCGGTTGTCCCGTGGACTGGTAGGCGGCAGCGACAATAATTTTGTCGGGATATTTCTCGCGTACAAAGTCTGCAAGCTTGTTTATGAACTTCAGCATTCGATCGCTTAATTGCTGTGGTTTCCTGTCTTTTGGGAAACAGTCGACCTGAGGCGGATCCATTTTTAGGCATCCTTCGCATTCGCACCAGTCCCATGAATCGCCGTCAACTATAGCATAGTAGCGGGCATTTGGCGTTTGGGACATCCATTCTTTCAATCTTGCTTCGACGATTTTAAATACCTCAGGGTTGGAGAGGCATAATTTGATTTTGTTGGGTGTCGTTGTCGCCGTCATCTTACTTTTGCCGGCACTATCTCTGGCATAATATTCCGGATGTTCTTTCAGATAGAGCCATGGGGGGCACAGAAAAGCCATATTATGCAGTATAATCTTCTTGTAGTAATTTCCATAAATGCGAACGAAATCGCTATCGCCGATTCCGGGAGGGACGGAGCAGGACATATCGGCATCGCTTTCTTTTAGCGAATACGGAGAGTATCCCAGCTTCAGACAATCCTTAAGGCTGTAAATCGATGGATAACAGTAGAAATTCAGAGCAATGACCCGCTGCTCAAACACAGGCGTTACTGAGACTTGAAATATAGGAATAGGATTGTTGCTCGTCGGTAGTCTCTCACAGCCCGGGGCGTAAAATTCCCATCCAAACCGACGAAGTATTTCATAGGTACCATACATGTTTCCCTGTCCATTAATCCCCGAAACGGCTACGTTGCGGCCGTCGGCAAATAGTTCATAACAATCAATGCCTGATTTGCTTCTCCCCGCATCTGGAAAAAATTTAAGGAGACTGCAAGAATTGCCAATAAAAATATTACCTTCCATGTCTTGAGGATTTGCACCCTCAATTATTTTCAATTCTTTTCCGGTAGCACGCTGAAAGCAGTCTGAAAAATCGTCGGCGGCCATACGGATCCATTTATCAGCCGATGCTGGAATAACAAGATTTTTGAAGTCTCCGAAGTACATGGGGGCTTTATTGGAATCAGATGCAAAAACGTTAAAACAAATAAGAAATGCTCCCAAAATAGAGATGAGTAAGTACTGCCTGTTCATATTGCTTTCCTTTTTTAGTTTAAGTTAGAAGTTGTAGGCAAATGCTGCAATTTTACTTGCCAAACCAAAAAACATTTAGACCATCATGGGATATTTTTGACCAATAAATATTCGCCACATGTCCATCTCCGTAAAGAGAATTCATAAATTTTTGGTGAGGAATCAAACCATACAATCCGAAATAAAGCTGTTTACATCCCGGATAATATGAACTCTCGACAACCATAGCCCACTGTGCTGGCTTTGTCGCATTTGGGAAGTATGTCGGCAACGTTTCGGAATAGCTTATATACGAGTCTCGGGGACCAGTATTCAATCCGTAGGAAATCTTGTTGCTGTTTCCTGTTGGACCGGGATAAAGGATTGTTTCCAGATTACTGATTCTTGTCGCAGGACAGGTGAAAACATTGTTGTCTCGTCCAGTTTTCGCCTCGAAGTCGTTATCTGCCGATAAGGCCGTATTGTACATGTATGGCCATATCTTGCAAGTCCAGGACTGGGTGTAGGGGTTCTCCCATACAGCTTCTTTTGCTCCCGGCAACCATAGATTGTTATCGCTTAAATAGGACGAAATTGCCACTCCTACTTGTCTTAGGTTACTTGAGCATGATATCTCGCGAACCTTGGCTTTTGCCTTGTTCAGCGCCGGGAACAATATTGAGGCTAAAAGAGCGATAATAGAAATCACCATGAGCAGTTCGATAAGTGTGAATGCTATCTTTCCTGATTTTTCTCTAAAATACAACATTATTCAATCCAGCCCTTCCTGTTGAGCTATTTGAAAAGTAAATTTTCGTATGCTCGTACTATATGTTAAAGCATGGTCGAAGTACATGTATCCGGGACTTATTTCATGTATTATCTTGTTTTTTAGGATTTTTTTGTAAACAGCGCAAATTTCAATCATCAATCTCATTTCCTCAAAAACAGCAAACCCGATTCATGTCTGCTTAAACTGCTTCGGCGAATTTCCCCAATAGAGCTAATTTCAAAAGTTTGAATTAAAGCTTGAAAGAATGCGTAGGAAAGTTCATTTTGACTTCAATCATCACAAAGAGGTGAAAATGAACGATCT
>MHBG01000026.1:831-5823 GCA_001804785.1 Lentisphaerae bacterium GWF2_45_14 | reverse complement strand
TAGGACAGCTTTACAGGCACGGTTGCAGCCTCAGGCGTTTCGGAGATAAAAATATATTGAGGATTTATTCCGAAGATGCCGAATTGTCCGGCGTTATTGAAAAATTCAAATCCGCAAAATCATTAAAAGACGGTAGAAAATATAATCCCGGAAAAATTTCGGAAACGGGGGTATATTTACTTTACAACTGACTCGGGGGAAGAGGTACATCAAGTTACAAACGGATCCGTCAGCCCGTCAAATGCCCGTCATTTTTGAAATTTTTAGAAAAACTGTAGACCGAGGTTTGGTTTTTGCGAATGCATGAGCATCTGCTATCTTCGAACTGTATTCTGAAAAAGCTACGACGCATTCGAAAATGTACAGAGCATCCTTTCAAGTCATTTAATGAACGTGCCTTATTGACATAATCTGTTTGTTTAATTTCTTTTCTGAAATCCCGAAGTATATTAAAAATACAGAACTGAAAACAAACCGGCAAACTATGAAAAAAAGCAGTCCATTTCTTGACGATTCATATATTCTGAACAAGCTGCTCGAATCGGCATACGATGGTATCGTCGTCATAAACCAACAGGGAATAATAACATATATAAGTAAGGCGTATACCGACTTTCTCGGATTAGAAGCAAGAAGCCTTATTGGGAAAAACGTCGAAGATGCAATAGAAAATACCCGTCTTCCGGCAGTGCTTAAATCGGGGAAGGCGGAAAAGGCTCAATTGCAACTGATAAACGGCGACTACATGATTGCATCCAGATTCCCTTTAATAAAAGATGGTGTCGTAATCGGAGCCATCGGGAAAGTCCTCTTCCGCAACATTGAGGATCTGAATCTTCTCCACAAGCAGATAAGTCAATTGCAGAAACAGGTAGATCATTATAGAAAAGCAGCAGAAACAAGCCAGGCAAAATATTCGTTTAAGCACATAATAGGACGGAGCGAGAAGCTTTCTGAAGCTAAAAGCATGGCGAAAAAAGCCTGTATGGCAGATGCCAGCGTAATATTGACGGGCGAAAGCGGTACGGGAAAAGAACTTTTCGCACATGCCATCCATCGGGAAGGCACAAGAAGCACAAAACCTTTCATAAAGCTTAATTGCGCCGCAATTCCAGCCGAACTTCTGGAATCCGAACTTTTCGGTTATGAAGAAGGAGCCTTTACGGGAGCAAAGAAGGGTGGAAAATCAGGGAAATTCGAAACTGCAGACGGAGGAACTCTTTTTCTTGACGAGATAGGGGACATGCCACTTGGAATGCAGTCAAAGCTCCTCAGGGTGCTGCAGGAAAAAGAAATTGAGAAAATAGGGTCTCAGTATCCGATAAAAGTGAATGTAAGGATTATCGCCGCGACCAACAAGAATCTTGTGGAAATGGTGGAAAAGGGTCTTTTCAGAGCCGACCTTTATTACAGGCTTAACGTAATCTCCATCAGAATACCGCCTCTGAGGGAGCGACCTTCCGACATCGATTTGCTCGTTTCTCATCTGCTTGATAAAATATGCGCGCACCTGGGAAAATATGTAGAGATTTCTCCCGGCACCATGCGGGTACTGAAATCATATTCCTGGCCCGGCAATGTACGACAATTGGAAAATGTGCTTGAACGGGCGGTAAATCTTGCAGAACTCGAGGCGATAATAGTTCCGGAAGACCTGCCGGAAGCCGTTACGGGAATTCAGGATAAACAGATTAAGTCCATTAAGGAAATTCTGGAAATGGCGGAAAAAAACGCCATCCTGACCGCGTTGAATCTCTCAGGCGGGAAAAAAGCGAAAGCCGCGAGGCTACTTAAAATCAGTCGCTCTAATCTATATGAGAGAATGAATAAGCTCAAAATCTGAATGAGCTAAATGTGTCTCCAAAAGAAGACATAATATCTAAATATATTCACAAAGTGTAGCTAAATAGCAACACTTTTAAATTGCCAACCACGATATGTCCTGAAATAAGGACACTTTCAATCCCTTCTTTCACAATATAGTGATGCTTCTTAAATCTTAACACCCTTATTTCAAAATACTTACAACTTATGAAAAGCTTTTGGCAAGCTTATTGCTATCGGCTTTATAGCGGACATTCAATTTTATCGAAAAGGGAAAAAATATGAGACATGTAAAGTTCATGGATCCTGAAGAAGCTGTAGCACTGGTGGAAAGCGGAAGCACCATCGCGACAGGAGGTTTTGTAGGTTGCGCCCATCCTGAGCTACTGACATCCAAGCTTGAAGAACATTTTCTGAAAACCGGGAAACCGAACAATCTTACACTCGTATACGCCGCCGGCCAAGGCGACGGTAAAGGTCGCGGACTCAACCACTTCGGCCACGAAGGATTGCTGAAGCGAGTCATTGGCGGACACTGGAATCTCGCTCCTGCAATGGGCAAATTGGCTCTCGAAAATAAAATAGAAGCCTACAATTTTCCGCAGGGTGTCATAAGTCATCTTTTCCGTGAAATAGCCTGCGGCTCACCGGGTAAAATAACTCACATAGGTCTTGAAACATTTGTCGATCCCAGAAACGACGGCGGCAAATTAAACTCCAGAACCAAAGAAAATATGGTGGAACTTGTAACCCTAAGCGGCCGTGAATGGCTTCTCTACAAATCCTTTCCTATCCATTTCGCTTTTCTCCGTGGAAGTTTCAGCGATTCGTTCGGCAATATATCATTTGAAAACGAAGTCATTACGGCGGAAGCTCTTTCAATAGCGCAGGCGGTAAAAAACAGCGGCGGCAAGGTAATAGTTCAGGTTGAAGGGACTGTGCCTAATTACTCCAGAGATCCGAAAAACATAGGGATTCCTGGAATACTGGTTAACGCTGTCGTTATCGCAAAAGAAAAAGACACACACGCGCAAACTTTCGGGGAACAATTTAATCCCGCATATACACGTCAGGGAAACATAGAAGAGCTTTCTCTCCCTCCCGTGGAAGCCGGGCCGCGACGCAGCATAGTAGACCGGGCATTCAGGGAAATAAAGGCAAATTCCGTTGTTAACCTTGGCATCGGGCTGCCTGAAGAAATCGCCCGGCTGGCCAAGGAAAAAGGCAAGCTCACAGATATGACCTTTACCGTGGAAGCCGGACCTATCGGCGGTGTTCCATCCAGCGGCCTCAGCTTCGGTGCAAGCTCCTATCCAGATGCGATAATCGATCAGCCGTATATGTTTGACCTTTATGACGGAGGGGGACTCGACATAGCATTCCTCGGAATGGCGGAATGCGACCGCTTCGGAAACGTGAACGTAAGCAAATTCAACGGAAGAGTGGCCGGAGTCGGCGGCTTCATGAATATAACGCAGACCGCCACAAAAGTCGTGTTTACAGGAACATTCACAGCCGGTGGTCTTGAGGTTGAAATAAAAGACGGCAATCTGAAAATACTACACGAAGGAAAATTCAACAAATTCCTCAATGATGTAGAGCATATCACATTCAGCGGAAACTATGCGAAACGCAAAGGACAGAAGGTAATGTACATAACCGAGAGAGCCGTCTTTGAATTGAAGGAAGACGGATTGACCCTTACTGAAATCGCACCGGGAATTGATATCGAAAAAGATATCCTTTCTCACATGTCATTCACTCCTCTTATAAGTGAAGATTTAAAGAAAATTGACCTTGAGAAAATAGAATCTCCAATTGCTTATACATAACCTGAAAGGAATATAATTATGCGCGATGTATTGTTGACCGGAGCAGTCAGAACACCTATCGGAGATTTGAACGGAGCGTTTGCTGGAGTGAGCGTTATTGAACTCGGCAAGGCATCTGGCAAGGCAAGCCTTGAAAGATCAAAAATAGCAGAATCGGAAATCGAAGAAGTAATTATCGGCAACGTCCTCCAGGCCGGACTCGGCCAAAACCCGGCGCGTCAGATAGCGATAGGCTGCGGAATTCCAGTTCACGTGCCGTCATTTACAGTAAATCAGGTCTGCGGCTCAGGGCTTAAGGCGATTGACCTGGCATATCAGCGAGTAGCTTCCGGAGCGATAAAAGCCGCGCTGGCAGGGGGAATGGAAAGCATGAGCGGAGCACCGCATATTCTACCAGCACTAAGAGGCGGGGTCAAGCTTGGAGAAGCCGCTTTGCTGGACACTGTGATAAATGACGGGTTGACCGATGTTTTTGGTAATTATCATATGGGAATGACCGCAGAGAACATTGCAGAAAAATATGCTATATCCCGGGAAGAACAGGACAGCTTCTCTGTTCAGAGTCAGAAAAAATACGCCATGGCTGCCAGAGACGGTTTATTCAGTAATGAGATCGTGCCGATAACAGTAAAAACTAGAAAAAAAGAGAGCGTCATAGACAGTGATGAGCATCCCAGACCTGCAACAACTATGGAAGATCTGGCAAAATTAAGACCCGCATTTAAAAAAGACGGAACCGTCACAGCCGGAAATGCTTCGGGAATAAACGACGGCGCCGCTTCTGTGATAGTTGTCGATTCCAGCAACGTCGCCGAATGTTCTTTATGCGTAAAAATAAGAGACATAGTCTGTGTCGGCTGTGATCCAGCGTTTATGGGACTCGGCCCTGTTCCGGCTGTAAAAGAACTTCTCAAGCGCCAGAGGATGAGAGTCGGCAATATCGACCTGTGGGAATTGAATGAAGCATTCGCGGCTCAGTCCATAGCCGTGACAAATGAACTCGACGTCGATATTGCAAAAGTAAACGTTAACGGCGGCGCCATTGCTCTGGGGCATCCTATCGGCGCAAGCGGAGCGAGGATTGTCGTAACATTGTTCCACGAAATGAAGCGAAGAAATTCGTCACTTGGCATCGCATCGCTCTGCGTAGGCGGAGGCATGGGAATTGCCATATTACTTGAAAATATATAAAACAGGAATAACAAAATGATAAAAACAATAGGTGTTCTAGGCTCCGGAGTAATGGGCGGAGGTATAGCCCAGATGTTCGCGGAAAAGGATTTCAATGTGTTGCTTTGGGACGTGGAACCTTCCATGGCGGCTTCTGGTTTCGAGA
>MHBG01000026.1:0-727 GCA_001804785.1 Lentisphaerae bacterium GWF2_45_14 | reverse complement strand
TGGCCTAAAAAAATAGAAAAAAGTTCACCCTATACAATTACGAGAAAACATCGGCCCTTGATCTTTTTATGAAATCCATTCTTTCTTCCTATTAAATACAAAGGATTTCAAAAAGTCATTAATTATAATAGCATCTTCTCCCTTAAATAAAAATAACAAAAGCAATAAACTGAATTTCCCACAAAATTCTTGAGACATGTTATGTGTCTCGGAATTCCCTTTGGTTTGTGGCATTTTTTTGGTTTCTTTGGGCTACTTCCAAACCTTGATTGCCCCATCGAATGACGAGGACAAAAGCATTTTGTAAGGAATGCTAATGAGGGCCAAGTCAGATATTGCGTCGTTGTGACTGTTTTTCGCGCTTCCAATACCCCCCGGGACTTCGAACTCGCTTCCCTCTTGGACTATTGGTATTCCGCCTCTTTCTGTTGGCTGACCACCTGGTGGTTGGGCCTGAACTCTTTCAGTTCTGTGGAAGACCGAGTTAACCACCTTTTCCTCAAAGACTCTCTCTCTCCTATTCCCGGCAATGAGAAAACTATTTTCGAACTTCTGCATGTCCCAGTAGCGGATGACCATGTCAGTCCCTCCGGCGATCATGAAAGTCCTGTCCTCCGACTTTGTGAACGCTCTGATGGACATTTCCCAGGGGCTCTTTTCTCCTTCTGTCGATTCGTCGATTACAGAGTATGCCTGGCGCTCGGTTGCATTCATCATGCTCCAAACT
>MHBG01000025.1 GCA_001804785.1 Lentisphaerae bacterium GWF2_45_14 | reverse complement strand
ACCGGAGGCAACCGGACAAAGGCCGCCGAACTTCTCGGCATAAGCCGTCGCGCCCTCATCTACAAACTCAAGCGCTACGACATAACTGGATAAACAGATGAAAGCAGTATACAAAATCTTTGTAAGATTATTTTCAGTGATATTCTTCCTGATGGGAGCATCCGGAATATCCGAGAGAACTTTGATTGTTCTATTTGTATTATGATTTATTATATTTAAATTAAGAGGCTCATTTTTATGTAAGGATTAAATATGAAATACATATTTTATATCGTTTGTTTCGTTGTTGTATTTTTTTTGGGATTCGGGTTGCGTTCTGTTAAATTTAGTTCTAAGCAGGAATGTAATTTATCGAAAAATTCATGGAATCTTTTAGTTAAAAATGCGGATTTTAGTCCACGTGATTCAAGTTCTGTTTTTATTTATAAGAATCAGATTTGGTTGAGCAATGGATATTATACCGGAAATTTATGTTTTCGTGATCTGTGGTATACCAATGATGGTTTGACTTGGGTTTGTGTCAATACGGCTACGCCGTATGATCCCTATAGTCATATTGTTGTTTATGATGGAAAGATGTGGGCGGTGGGCAATACAGTGTGGAATTCTGTAGATGGGAAAAAATGGATTCAGATTCAGCCTTCTGTTCCTGTTGGTCGCGGTAATTATAATGTTCCTGTTATATTTAATAATGAAATTTGGACTATCGGTGGAAGGATGGTCTGGAAGACGACCGATGGCGTGAATTGGGTTTGTATTAATAAAAATGTTCCGGTAAGTGACCGGGGAAATTATGCTTATGCCGTATATAAGAATAAGTTATGGATAATTGGTGGAGGATTGAATAAACCGAATAATCCTCCCGAAAAAGGTGCGCCTAATGTAACGACGTTGAATGATGTTTGGTGTTCCGATGATGGAATTACATGGAAGCAGGTATTGAAAAATGCGCCGTGGTGTGAGCGGTTGTGGCCTGTTGCTGTTGTTTGTGATGGCAAGTTGTGGATTGTAAGCGGTTATGATGCTAAGAAGGCAAAAAATCTTAATGATATGTGGTATACCGAAGATGGACAGAACTGGAAACAGTTTTATCCTGAAAAGTCATTTTCTCCAAGGAATATGCCGTCAGTATTTACATTTAAGAACAATATGTGGTTGATTGGTGGAAATACTTGGCCAGTTACGAATGAAGTATGGAAATTGATATTGGAAAAGAATGTTCTTTAAAAAAGCGGGGCGCCGTTTTCTGCCGTGTATTGCGATAAAAGCATTTTATCCGGCAACCAACAGCAGAAGCGCTTGAACAATCCTCAAACTAACCTAAAAAAAATGCCGCACGTTTTTTCAACGTGCGGCACTGTAATATCCAAGCTTTGCTTGGTGCTGCCAGCGTAGCAAAAGCAACACAGCAACGTCCAGGCCTCGCTTGGCTTCGGCTGGCTACATGGCAAGGATAGCGAACACGAGCGCGAATATGGCGACGGTTTCAACAATCCCGAGGATCATAATATAGTTGGCAAACCCTTTGCCAGTTTCAGCGAAAGCGTCGCAGGCGCATGCCGCGGCTTTGCCCTGATAGAGAGCTGAGAACATCATTCCAATCCCGCCGAATATACCGAACGCGAGATAAAGCGGCCAGAGGTTGAGATTTGCAGCCGTGTCCAATTTTGCTTTTATAAGCACGAGAATAATCATCCCGTAAATCGTCTGCGACAGCGGAGCACCTGCAAGCGCCATCAGCAGGAACGGTGCGGGTTTATTCTGCGCATAGCATTTTTTCCATGCGCCGATAGCGGAACATCCCGCCACGCCCGAACCAATAGACGATCCGATTGCAGCAATCCCTACAGTGATGTAACCGCCCGCGAGTGCGAGCGCCCTCATTGTGGCTTCACTCATTTCCATTTTTAATTTCTCCTTCCGTAATATTATAGTTGTTTTTGTTTAATTTGAACGGGTTGAATTCAATTCCGCCCCATTTGAGTCCTATATGGTTTGAAAACTCAAGCGCGTTGAGCCTTACGCCGTGCACAAGTACGCCCATCAGGCAGAGCGCGAAATTCAATGCGTGACCTACAAGAAGTATTATCACGCCTACGACTATCAACCATGGCGAGAGTTTCATCATCGAAATACCCATCCCATTGAAGCTGTTGGCGATACAGAAGCCAGCCATTCCAACTGCAAAAAGTCGGATGTAGGAAAGTATATCCACAAAGCTTCCGATAAGCGAAAACGGCAGATTGAAGACTTCGGCGATATTGAAGTGCAGCCAGTCGATATCGAAAAGCACGATTAGCACCCCTCCGGCTCCATAAAGGTAATATATCGCCGAGGGCATAGGCCCGGGATATGCAAGAAGCCTGACAATCAGGATGAAGTTCCCCCAGAGGAAGAACGACCAGCCGAGATGCCCGAGGACTTTTCTTATGTTTCTGGAGACAAGTGCCTGCCAGACGTGTCCGACGGTAAGCTGTGCAATCGCAAGGCCGAAGCAGAACGCCTGGATATTCGACTGCTGTTGAAGCCACTTTATTCCACTGTGCTGAGTACCGAACCATGTTCCGGTAAGTGCGCCCCATGTTACAGTGGCAAGACTCAGGACAAGGAAAAGGTTAACCGGAAGAGTCGCGGCCGGGTTCTTTCTGAATTTGAACTTGGCGAAAAGCGTCGCGGCAAACAACAGCAGTCCGTAACCGCCGTCGCCAACGATCATTCCGAAGAATACCGTAAAGAAAAAGAGAATGCATACGCTGGCGTCTATCTCGTCGTATCCCGGCGAAATTCCGAGGAAGTCGAAAAAGGGCTTGATCATCCTGAACATCTTCGGGATTTTGACAAGTGTCGGTACCCAGTCATCATTCGAAGGTTCATTGACTACCACGGCCCATCCGTTTTCGCGGGCAGAGGAGGTCAGCCTGTCGGCATCCTCGGCGGGTATGTAGCCCCTCAGAGAGGAGATATATTCATCGTGCGACTGCATCGAATCGCGGGCGGAGGCAAAGGCAAGATGGCTTCCGACTTCTTCTTTATAATTAAGGAGTTCCTTGCGTGCGGCGGCAAGCCTGGAGAGTTCGGATTCGATTTCGCAGACTCTTTTTTCATCGGCCTCTATTTCCGATTTGACTTGGGAAAGTCTCTGCCCTTCGGGGACTGCAGCAAGCGGAAGTGTTGAAGGATCAAGCGGTTGGAGTGAAAAGACGGCGAAAAGAATTTTGCCTTTTTCCGGGGATTTGACGAATTCGACCGAAATATCCTTACGCGTCAGAAGCTCGTCAGCCATGGACTTGTCCTGGACTTCGCAAAGATATACGGAAATGCCGCCGGATCTCAGGTTGCTTATAAGTTCCTGCGAGAAATCGCCCCACGGCGTAAGCTGGTCGCGTAAACGCTTCTGTTTATCGATTTTTTTCTCTATTTCCAAAAATTCGTTTTGAAGCGACTGAACTTTAGAAAAAAGCTCTTTGCCGTCCACATTCCCGGCAGGAGCCGCGGCGGAAGCTTTTATGGATGTAAGGCAGCCGTCCGCCTTTTCGATGCTTGAAAAGAGGCTCTGGAGTTCGGCACGGTCCTTGCTGTCCGAGAGCTTTCCAGCTTCCACGTGCATCATGCCGAGCTCTCTTATTTTGGAAAGAACACTTTCCGTATCGTGCCCGAGACAAAGTACGGTTACCTTTTTCATTGGCACTATCATAATGTTACCTCCTGCACTTTTCGCTTGGCTATTTTTGAACGGCCTACTGCGGAAGTATCCATATCACCCAGATATATTCGTATTTTTCTGATATTTTCGCGGCATTCAGGTATTTTGACTTTTTCGAATAGGTTAACACGCTGTGTCGTAACACGTAACTCGTTACCGATAAGGTTATACTGTTCCTGGATAATATCATGCTCTGCTCTGAGTTCCACAAGCTCCTTTATCACTTCTAACGCATCGTCGAACCACGGTTCTACGATGAAAAGATTGTATTCCGCGACCTTGAAAACAGCTGATTCGAAAACAGGCACGTCCACGCCAGCGATATTGTTGAGCTTCGTATTTACTTTCTCAAGTCGAATGAACGACCTGAGCTCCTTGACATCGAACTCTGTTCCGAAAAGCGGGAGCCACGCGAGTATTCCCCGGCGCAGTGTATTTTCCTTTTCCTCGTTTTCCCTGAGACGTTCCTGACAGCGACGCATTTCCATCTGGAGTTGCTGCTTCTTGAGCTGCAACGTAGGCAGAAAGCGCGTAAACTGCTTGAGCGCGTCCCTCTGGGACTTAAGTGCGGTTTTTGTAAGTTTCAGTTTAGGCATGACTTATTTTCCGGATTATTTAGGCCAATACTCGGAGACGAGGTCGGACTTCATGCCCGATTCGGTCGTGTCAAAACATTCCGCGAGCGTCTTCCAGCCGAGGTCGAGCGCATCCTCAAGCGGGATATTGACGGAAAGGTCCATCATCCTTGATTCGAACAGAGCCCCGTATTTGAGAAGTTTTGTATCCCATCCGCTCATGCGGAATCCCATAGACTGCTTCTCGAGCGTTTCCTTATAATCGGCATAAAACCTTATCATAGTGTCCATTATTGCTCGATGGTCTGATCTTGTTTTGCTGTTGACCTGCTGCTTGAGACGGCTGAGCGAACCGAAAGGTTCAATACGACCGTTGCGCAGATAGAACTGTCCTTCGGTGATGTAACCGGTATTGTCGGGAACGGGGTGGGTTACGTCGTCGCCGGGCATCGTTGTTACTGCGAGAATCGTTATGGAACCCGCACCGTCGAAGTCGACGGCCTTCTCGTAGCGCGAAGCGAGCTGGCTGTAAAGGTCGCCGGGGTAACCTCGGTTCGCGGGGATTTGTTCCATAGTAATGGAGATTTCCTTCAGCGCGTCGGCGAAATTCGTCATATCAGTAAGCAGCACGAGAACGCGCTTGCCTTCGAGGGCGTAACTTTCGGCGACGGCGAGCGACATGTCAGGAACGAGGAGACATTCGACAGTCGGGTCAGACGCGGTATGTACGAACATAACCGAGCGGGAAAGCGCGCCGCGTTCATCAAGAGTATTCTTAAAGAAGAGATAGTCATCGTATTTGAGCCCCATGCCGCCGAGGATGATAACGTCTACTTCGGCCTGCATGGCAATTCTGGCGAGGAGCTGGTTGTACGGTTCGCCCGCGACTGAGAATATCGGAAGCTTCTGCGATTCGACAAGCGAATTGAAAACGTCAATCATCGGAATCCCTGTACGAATCATATTGCGAGGAATGATTCTCTTTGCCGGATTGACCGAGGGTCCGCCGATTTCGATCAGGTTTTCCCTTATTGAGGGGCGTCCGTCCCTGGGGACTCCGCCGCCGTTAAAAATGCGTCCAAGCAGATCAGGCGAGGAGGAAACCCTCATCGGCCCGCCGAGAAAACGGACTTCATCGCTGGTGGATATGCCGCGGCTTCCGCTAAATACCTGAAGATATACTTTATTTTCATGGAGCCTGATTACCTGTGCGAGCGAAACGCCTCTTGAACTTGTGACTTCAGCCAGGTCGTTGTAGGCCACATTGTCGGCCTCAACGGTTATGACGTTGCCGGCGATTTGGATTATACGGTGGTAAACTTTACGCATGGCTGTGCTCCTTTACTTTGCTGTCGAGGGCGGACTCGAGTTTCTTGAAATCGTCGGACATGAATGCCGAGTAGTTCCAGTCGATAAAGGTCTGGCGGAGCTCAAGGAAGTAGCGCCTCGACTCGTCCTTCTTTTCGAAGTCGAATGAGGTGCGTAGGATTCCGGCGACCTTGTCGAATACATATTTCTGGCGCTCGCTGCTGGACGCGCCGTCAACATTGTCAAAGGTGTTCTGCTGGAGATAGACGTAGTCGAGGAACTCGCCTTTCAGATATATTATAAAGTCGTTTAT
>MHBG01000024.1 GCA_001804785.1 Lentisphaerae bacterium GWF2_45_14 | reverse complement strand
GTTTCTTGGACAATGGTTTCCGAAAATCCATTCTGATTCCGAACGCCAGCACACGGTAAAACTTTTCTACGATGCTCTGAAAGAAAAAGACGGTATCGCTGGTACGAGTCTTATTGCCATGAGCCGCCTTACTGATTATCAGGGACTTGAGAAGGAACGTGTTTCCGGGGAAGCCATCAAACTTGCCGCTGACGAAAAGAGCGCCGACATTGTAAAAACCTCGGCTTTGCAGGTCGCCGCGAACCTCAAGAACAAAGACATTGTTCCGATAGCGCGTGATATCCTGAAGAACTCAAAAAATATCCCGCTCAAAATGTCGGCTATTGCCGCCCTAGGCACGATAGGACTCGACCCCGAAGACCGCGCAATAATCGAGAAATACCGTTCCAGCACCGATGTCCGTTTACGCACCGCCGCCAAAAGCGCCCTGAAGAGATGAAAACGCCTTCCCGTTATCTTCCATTCAAAAAAGCTCGTAAATTTGCGAGGAGTCTCGGCTTGGAATCTCATTGTGAATGGAATCACTTTGTCCGTACTCATTTGAAGACAATGCCTCACAGTATTCCTCACAATCCCGCCGCAATCTACAGATTCGAATGGAAGGGCTGGAAAGACTGGCTCGGTGCGAATTGAATAATCAGACTCATTTTTTCATGAACGGGAATATCGTTCAAAAAGCCCCGTGAAACATCGGGATTTTGCATTTAAAAACAGTTCATTTTGCCGCCTCAAGGTAGTAGCCTTGAGGACGGTTTTTTATCTCGGTTTCTGCTTGAAAAAACAGCATGATTCAAAAACTTATTCATTGCTTCAACTTGAGAAAATTCTCGACAAGTAGAGCGTTTGGCCTGAGATACATCGGCTGATACTTTGCTTCTGGAGTTCCGACTTCCGGACCGAAAGGAACGAAACCGATATGCTTGTAAAGACTCAACTGGCGAAGTATGCCCGAGATCAATAAAATGTCATATTTTTCTCTTTGACAGAAACTCGTCAATAAGCTCAGTAGCCTACCCAGGACAACACCGCCACGAGAACCTTTTTGTAACGCGAGAAGGCGAATCTCGCACGGGTTTTCAAATGGCGGCAAGTATGAATCAAGGTTATCCAGTTTGGCGTCTAAGGAGAACGGGCGTTTGCTTCTTGCTGCAATCATCCCAATAAGAACTCCCTTTTTCATGCAGATGAAGTAAGTGTTTTCCGTGTGAAACTTATCGACAAGGTGTCCATCTGGGCTTTTGTGGTGCTGGCGTATTTCTTCGGCAAATGTATCATGGTTCAAGCGGTGGATCTGTTCGAACTCCTCCTCTGTATCGGCGATCTTGTAAACCAGTTCAGTTTTCATCTGCCACCGCTCCTTTTTTGTCCTGACAAAGCATTATAATGAGTGCATGATTTACTGGAAGAGCAGCAGCAGTTCTTCTTTTGACAATCTGGTCTTTTCCGCGCCATCGAGAATCTCTTCGGCCATTTCCCGTTTGCGGGCATGAAGTTCGATCACCCGTTCTTCCACGGTATCGGCGGTAATCAACCGGTAAACCGTGACCGGCTGGTTTTGTCCGATCCGGTGGACGCGGTCTGCGGCCTGGTTTTCCACCGCCGGATTCCACCACGGGTCAAGAAGGATGACATAATTGGCGGCTGTAAGGTTCAGTCCGGTTCCTCCGGCTTTAAGGCTGATCAGGAAGAAGTCTCCTTCTCCGTGTTGAAACGCATCGACGCGCGCCATTCTGCTTTCGACCGGCGTGGAACCATCCAGATACTGATAAGAAATTTTTTCTGAATCGAGATAATTACGTACAATTGCAAGAAAATCAACAAACTGACTGAAAATCAGCGCACGATGTCCGCCGGTACGCAATTCGTTTACCAAATCCGCCAGCAGCTCCATTTTTGCGCAGGGAATCTGGCTCTCCGGCGTCAGCAAGGTTGGGTGGCAACAGGCGCGGCGGAGCCGGGTCAACTGTGCCAGAATGCCGATGTGATTGCTGTCGTTGTCTTCTGTCAATGCCTGCAGCGCTTCTCTTCGCAATGTTTCATATAAACTACGTTCCTGGTTTGACAAGGTTACTTCCAGAGTGATTTCGGTCTTGGGCGGCAACTCGTCAAGCACCTGTGTTTTCAAGCGGCGCAGTATAAATGGTCCGACCAGTTTTTTTAGTGCGTGAGCTGGAGCCGAGGACGACATGAATTTTTGGCTGAAATGAGCATAGGTTCCCAGCAGTTTCGGATTAAGGAAATCGAAGAGACTCCACAATTCATCAAGATGGTTTTCAAGCGGCGTACCGGTGGCCGACAAGCGGAATTTCGCTTTAAGTTTCCTGGCGGCATGGGAGCGTTTGGACTGATGGTTTTTGATCGCCTGGGCTTCGTCAAGGACAAGGCAATTCCAGTTTTTTCCCGCGAGCAATTCTGCTTCCGAGACCAGTATCCCATAACTGCAGACAAGCACATCGTATTTTTGCAAGGAGTTGATTTCTTCGGCCCTGGCGGTATTGCCAAGGATGCGTACATTAAGTTCAGGTGTAAAACGAATCGCCTCGCGCTGCCAGTTGCGGCATACCGATGCGGGCGCGATTACCAGCGACGGCCCCGAGGCGGCACGATCAAGCAGCAAAGACAAAATCTGTACGGTTTTCCCCAGGCCCATGTCGTCGGCCAGGCATGCGCCGACTCCCCACTCGTAAAGGCGTGACAGCCAGACAAATCCTTCCTGCTGGTAAGGGCGCAATTCTCCTTGAAATCCGTTGGGCATGTCCGGCATAATTTCCAATGCTCGGCGGAATGCGTCGGCCCGTTCACGCCAGACATCTCCGAAGCCCGCTTGAATTTTTTCAGGAATGGCTTCAAGCAGCAGAGGCAATGCCCCGGCGGAAGCAGTCAACACATCTCCTTTTCCCTGCAAAGCTCCGGAGAGTTCTTCCAACTGACGCCGCATTTTCGTTGTCAGACGAAGATATTTTCCTTCATCAAGAGGGACGAAATCACCGATTGCTTCCGGCAACTTTCGCAATATCAATGCAAGATGAGCGACTTCGTGTTCGTCGACCTTCACCTGTCCACCGAGTGTCAACCAATCGGAGGCGGAAAACCCCATCGAAAATTCAAAATCTCCGAAGTCAATCTGCCGTGTAACTTTATATCCCTGACCCTGCGTCCATTCAAGCGTAACCATGCCGGCGGCATCATGCATTTCGCCCAATATCGTCAGGGCTGGTTCCAAATCGTCGACTTCCCAACGGTTGGCGGCAATTTCCCAGCCGGACAAGGCCGGACATGCGGTCAATAACTCATTCACACATGACTTTTCCTGTTTCAGGTTTCGGGTTATTGCCAGTTTTTCCTTGCCGGAATCGACAAAGGTCTGCCGCGCTCCCTGACCGGGAACGAACATATGAGGAAGTTCTACTGTCGGTCGATTCAGCAGCTCCAGAGACAAGCCGGAACCGGACTGGTGCATCCGCATGTGCAACTCCACTCCGCCATCAACCTGACGGAGTCCTTCGACTCCCGACACATTCATATCACCGACTACCCGTACCGTGCCGACAAGCCGCGCAACTACTTCCTGAAAGCGCTTTTCTCCGTGGTCTGGAATCTGGAGCCGCCCTTTTCCATCTCCATATTTCAACAGCAGCGCTCCCAGTTGTTTGAAGTCGTCGCTGAATCGATAAAACTGATAAACGCCGGGAGATTCCTGCCGCAATGTCATTCCTTTTGCCAATACTTCCTGTGGAAACGACAAAGATAACGCATAGCCGCAGGACGTTTTTTCCACTCGCAGGCAGGATTCCCCTTCGACGATCCGGATAGGATGGGAAATGCCGTTACGTTCCTCAAAGACATGCGGATTGTCCACCAGCCCTGCCACCGCCCGAGGTTGAATATGGCAATTGCGTCCGCCCCAGCCCCCGTATCCGCCATAACTTATTATCCCGGCTTTCAATGTTTGTTCTTCCGGCCTGAGATAGGCGTCATATTCTCCTGCTTGAATTTTGTTCAGAGCCATGGCCCGGCCTGTCGTCCAGTTCCCGTTCGCTTTTCGTTTTCGCAATCTCGGTTCGATGTAGCACACGTCATAAAAGTCTTGTTCTTTGAGGAGCATCAAATGCCAGGAGATCACGGTCTCCTGAGTCGCGGGGTTTTCTTGTTTTTGGGGATCGGGTGCAATCTTTTCCAGCTCATTCAGCGCCATCTGCCAGAAGTCTTCTTTGCTTACCGCCTGCCACAACGGCACAAGCCGAAATTCCGCCATGTTTCGCAACAAACAGTCCGCATCTGCGGGAGACAAATCGCCAGCCTGTTTTACTGCGTTGAACAAATAAACAGCAGCCAGACGGTATCCGGCATCTTCTGCTTTTCGTGCACATTGTTCAATGCGTTTCACTGCATCCGCGCGGACAGCCTGTCGATCGACATGAAAGAATAACTGGGATATTGACACGGCGGCGGGCAAATCGATCTCGCCCCAGTCGCGGAACCATTCCCGGCTTACAGTCATGTTACGATTGGCTAAACTGTCAAGGAGCTCCAATGCCTGAGTCACAAAGCGGGCACTGCGGATTTCCCGGCTCTGTAAAAATGTATAATATTTCTTGCAAGCCTGGGTTATTTTGTTTTCACCGACCGGCGCTTTTATGGCGGCAAAAAGATATGACATCCCGGTCAGGTCGCTCCAGAACGCATGATCGACATCGCATTCCTTCCGCAGAAACGACAACGCGCGTTGAAATTTTTTCTCGGCATCCAGCCATTGCCCATCCATGAACGAGTAACATCCTGCAAGATGATAGGCAGTGCCGTCATTGACGGCAAATCGCTTTAAGCTGTCAAGCCCTTTCCGGTCTCCCATCCACAAAAAATGGATCGCGGCTGCGGCAAATCCGATTAGTTTATCATTAAAAGCGAAATCCGGTAGCTTTTCCAGTCGATTCAGCCATGAAGCTGCCGGTATTCCATCTGCAAGCAGCCGAGGCAAGGCATAAGCCAACGCTTCGGGAATAAAATCATCGGCCAACAACGCAGGACATTCCGGATCATTCGCAATCAGTCGTCGCCATACAGAAGACTCGGCTGTATAACGATATTCGGTTCTGCTATATCCATCCGAAAACAGCGAGAGGACATTGGAATACGATTTCGCGCTACCATTCAATACAGCAAGAATCATTTCCCGTTTGCGGGCATGAATAAAACGTTCCGGGTCATAGAACGAAAACCTGTCATTGGGACTTTTTACCGGATATTCCGCCCGTACACCGTCCAGTATGGGAAAAAATTCGTCACAGGAAATCAATTCCTGCATGGTCGCAAAATTCAGACTGTCAGCAGCGCTCCAATCCGGGGAACCCCCACGCATCCCGGAGACCGCCACCCCCATCGCTTGCAACTTCTCCAGGTCGGCTTTCAGAAAGGCATTAGCAGACGCATAGCCTTTAGGCAAATCCGTGGGACAATGTGCCAGCGTGCTTCGCAGGTTGCTTATCCGCTCCGGCCTGCTCAGCCACAACAGACTCAATACTTTTCTCAGCGTTGAAGAAAGTTCTCTTATTGCAATACTCATTGCTGCTCCCGGTAAATCCGTGCCACACCTCGCAAACAGAACACAGACCACTTGGAAATCTACCAGATTCAAGGCCAATTTTCAAGTCTGCACAATAATACACAAAACACAGGACTCAATCAGAGCGAAATCGAATGAACCCGTATTGAAAAATGCACTGTTGTTGAATAAAGTAACATCCGTAGTTATACATGACACCAGGAAACCGCTATGAATACGAATAAGCACGAATTGGAGCCGACAAAAGGAGATTTCCTGGTCTATCCGGGAAAAAACGGG
>MHBG01000023.1 GCA_001804785.1 Lentisphaerae bacterium GWF2_45_14 | reverse complement strand
TTTTCAGTATCTCGGTAAAATCGTTCGACGTAAACTGGCTGCCCTGATCCGAGTTGAAAATGTCCGGCTTCCCGTATTTCACGAGCGCAAGATTAAGTGTCTCGATGCAGTGAACGGTGTCCATTGTATTCACGACATTGTACGCAAGAACCTTCCGACTGAACAAGTCGATTATCGCAATGATAAAAGCCCGATTTCCGGCGACCGCTGTATACGTGATATCGGTCGCCCATACCTGATTCGGATGAACGCTGTAAGTCCCCGCGATTTCCGCTATCGTCCGTTCTCCCCTCAACGCCTCCAACGCCACGCGACTCTTGAACTTGCTGTCATACTTCTTTTTCACTTCTCTTGACTCCTTTTTTCTTGTTTTAGTTTAGGAGTCTTTTACACTTTTCAATTTCTCCAGCTTTCGGGGCCAGGCGCAAAAGGCTTGGTTAGGGTACCAAGAGCCAACAACTCATCCAATACCTTTTCGCTGATGACCATAGCTTTTTTCCTTTCTCGTTAATTTAACTGCTATGTCCATTTACACAAAAAAATTTACATACTCATATAAACTTGAAAAACGGCAGCGGCTGGACAGCTCTCCATTATGCGACATTTGCCGGATACGACGATATCGTTAAAAGGATTATCACCCTTAAAGCGAATGTCGACGCCGACGACAATTTTGGACACACGCCCCTCCATTGGGCCGCACTGAACGGATACAAAACAACCGTAAAGATCCTTCTCGAAGCCGGCGCCAATCCTGCTTAAAAAACCAATTCGGCAACAACGCACTTCATTTCGCCTCGTCATACGGACACACAGACACCGTCAGGGAAATTGTCGGAAAGAACACAAAGATAAATGAAATGAATAAAAGTGGAATAACTGCACTCGACCTCGCCGCTTTCGGCGGATACAAGGATTTAGTACTTTTTCTTCTTGAGAACAATGCCGATGTCGAAGGCATGAAAAATCTCCGCCCGTTCATTCCGGAAGATTTCGATAAGCCAGGCGACTTCTCAACACCTCTTTTTGATGCCGCGACAGAAGGACACTGCGATGTTATGGAAATCCTTATAAAATCAAATGCCAACGTCAACAGTTCTGCCCGCTATATGAAAACCCCTCTGCATACTGCCTCCGAGCACGGCAAAACTGAAGCCGTTAAAATCCTCCTCAAAAACCACGCAAACGCCTCTCTTAAAGACATATACGGACATACCCCCGCCGATATCTCCGCCAACGACGACATCAAAAAAATCTTCTCCCTGCAGTAGACTTCCTATTCAATTAAAACGCCGGAGCGCTTTCACGCAGGGCCTATCCAGATACTTTTCAGCATCGGAATCGTATTTCCGCGCGATACAAGTTTGAGGAGACACCAGTTCCGTTCGAAACTTCACGATAAGGTTTTGAGGATCAGTTCAGGGGAACTTGAACTATCAATTTGTTTGAGCTTGACAGCCGAAGAAGGAGTCGATATTTTTCCTGTCTTTTCAAAAAAGACATTCTTTTCCTTTACCGACTTAAAGGAATCTTCAGCCCATTTGCTGAGGTAGCCCATTCCCGCGGGCTGAAGAAGCGTATGGGCAAAAAGGATTGCCGCTCCCTTTACGAATTCATCCACGTGAGGAACAAGAGCGTCGGACGAAAAATCATCTATGAGTTTTTGTCCGGGCGCGTTCATTTCGGTACCGACGAAGACAGGGAAGTCGTTTTTTATGGATTCTTCTATGACTCTGTTAAGTTCAAGCACCTTCTTCTTTTTGACTTCAGGGTCCTTGAAGTTCCAGTTCCTGTCGGGAATTATGTTTATAGCCGCGGCTCCGCATGATTTATGAAGCTTGATGAGCACTGCTGGGTCTGACTCGCCCGCGGAGGCGCCGTCAAGCCATGCGATTGTCGGGATAGCTCCGCACTGTGCGACGAACTGGTTCATATCCTTAAGCAGCGGAAAGCTTGCGGGATCGGGTTTGACGTAGCCTGGCCCGCCCGATTTCATGGTTTTTGAACGTATAAGGCCCTGGAGCTTTACGGGGTCATCAATTATTTTTTCGGTTTCAGCATCAACAAGGTTAAGTTTTTCAGCCCAGAATTCTTCGCGTTGAGATACATCCTTGAAAAGATTCGCGGCCTTCTCGTAATAGGCCTGGCAAACATGGCGCTCCGTGACGTTGCCTGACGGAGAAAGCGGCACAGCGTCTTTGTCAAAATCAATTTCGACGGGGCTGAGGTACTTATTCACCCTTTCGACAATATTTTTTGTTCTTTCGGCCGCCTTGCGTCTGAGGGTCAGGAGAAATTTATCAGAATCCTTCGGGACTTTTCCCGAGGTGAACCCCATTCCCATATGGTATGCGATTCCCGGTTCGCCGGGTGAATTTATCTCTTTATCAGCCAGTTCCGGGATGAAGGCCCTTGTCTCTATCCCGCAAATTCCTCTTATATTGAGGTTCGCGGCGGCAGCCAGGAACTCATCCACAGCGTCAAGCACATCGAAATCGACTGTTCCCGCCGCAAAGAGTCCTTCCTTTTTGGCCCACCACGCAATATAGGAAGGGGAATAGCCGTAGCCGTTATATGAAAAGAAGGTATGACAGTGCAGGTTAAGCAGATTTGACGGCTGTCTTACATTTATTTCGCCCAGTTCGAGAAGGTCGCAAAGCTCTGAAAGCGCGTTTTCTCTGAGGAAGGCGTCAAAGCTATTGAGTCCGGTTTCAAATTTCGTAACTTCCTCTTTTTGTATCATCATACACCTTTCGCCGTTATGTCAAAATTTAAAATCCCGCTAAAGTACATATTCTAGCCGGAAATATCTCATAATTCAAAAGAAAATTTATAAAAATGGGCTTTGCAAATGCTTACGCCCCTGAAAAAACGTCTTTTATATTTTCGAAAGAGTCCTTTGTCCTGATGACGACTTCTTCAAGTATGGCAGGGCTGATGTTCATTTTTTCCAGGATTCCGGGGAAGAAAGAGGCCTTTGGATTCGAATAAAGCATCCCGATGTCATTCTGAACACAGATAACATCCGCGATATGAACTACGGCGGCGTTTGGATTTTCCGTACCCAGTGGCCTATGGTGAAAACGGACCGACTGAACAAGGTTGTCGGGAATGTTCCACTTTGCCAGCAGAATTCCCCCCGCCTCGGCATGGTCTATCTGATAGAGAGCGGACTCGGTCTTGATGAGAGAGTCACTTTTTAAAATAGCCGCTTCGAAAACTTTTCTTATCTTTTTGTCAATCATATACTTCCCCATCAAAACCTTGCCTATGTCGTGAAGAAGACCGGCGGTAAACGCTATTTTATCTCCGGGTACCTGCAGTATATCCGCTATATTTTCAGCAGCGACGGCAACGGCGACGGAGTGATCCCACAACTGGTCCGAAGTCATGGCATACCCTCGGATTTTAGTTTTTATCGCTGCGCTCGCGAGGGCGGCGGTGATAAGCGGAAGGATGGTTTTGGCTCCGAGCCTTACAATCGCCTCGCGCAATGACGATATAGCTTTTGTACAGCCGTAAAAGCTTGAGTTTGCGAGGCGCAGGATGTTCGAAGTCATCCCCGGGTCATAGTTTATCAATTGGACTATTTCGCCAATATTCGAGTCGGGACTCTGGAGTTTCCGCATTGCCTGCAGAGCCGATGCCGGCACGGAATCCAGTTCGCTTGCTTTTGAAAGTATTTTTCCCTTATCATCCATGGGTATATAAACTAACTCAAAAAATGCGTTTCTTCAATCGCCGCGAAAAAGAAAATTTCTAAGCCGTTCAAGAAACTCCGCTTCTTTCTCAATGTGATGAGAGTGCGAGGCATCTTCAAAAATCGCCATTTCGGCGTTCGGGAAACATGATTTGTAAAATGCCAGCGTCTCAGGCGCGGCCTCATCGAAACGTCCGCAAGTCAGAAGAACGGGAATGCTGATTTTTTTCAATTCGGAACAGCGGTCAAGCCCCTTCAGCGTCCCTGAGACCGTAAATTCGCTCGGGCCCCACATATGAGCGTATATCTCGGGGTTCATCTTCCTGAATGTCGAGAGCAGAGACTCGGGCCAGGGATCAAGCATACAAAGAAAACGTTTGTAAAATATATTCATCGCCGACTGATATGCGTCCGACATATAATCCTGACGCGACTCGCATGCCAATATTGTTTCCTCGATTTCACGCGGCAGTTCCGAAAGGTGTTTCCTCTGGTCCGCCTCAAAAAGCGCCGCACTAAGACAGGGGGCGGCAAGAACCAGACCTTTAATCCCGCGCGGATTTGAATCAAGCATATAGAGAATAGCAAGCATAGCGCCCCAGGACTGGCCCAAAATATATAAATTTCCTTCAAGTCCGAGCGATGTCCTCACAAAATCCAGTTCCTTCACAAAGTAGTCCGCGGACCACAATGATTTGTCCGGGTTCCTGTCAGAGTCGCCGCTTCCGAGCTGGTCATAGAGGATTACGGGCCTCTCATCGGAGAGTTTTTCTATATTGACAAGGTAATCGCAGGATGCCCCGGGGCCGCCATGGAGCACAAGAAGTGGCGTCTTCCCGCATCCGCGCCCGGAATAGCGGTAGTGTATTCTGCCATTAGGACTTTCGATAAATGCGTCTTCTACAACCATTTTAGCGAATCACTTCCATGCTGTTATGGCTTCGACAGAATACTTGGGCACATGCAGGACATCGTTTTCGTCGAGATAATATTTAACGGAACCGCTCTCTTCGATATTTTCCATTATGGGCGACTCGTGAGGATATCCGAGCGCAACAAGGTAGAGGGTCTTTCTTCCTCTCGGCACTTCGAGGATATTATCAACTTTTTCTTTGTTGAAGGCGCCTATCCAGCAACAGCCCAGATCGTTATCAATGGCGGTAAGAAGAATGTTCTCTATGGCCGCCCCTGCATCGACATGTGCGATCTCCCCGGAATCTGCCGGAGCCATGACCGCGACAAAGGCCATTGGCGCAGTGACTTCCGGAACGGGGGTTCTGCGAGGCTTCACCTGTGCCGCCCAGAATGTTTCATGGAACACGGAAAGAACAGTGTTTTGTTCAGTTACCGCCACATAGCGAAGTTTTTGATTGTTCCCGGCGCTTGGAGCCATGCGTGCCGCGTCTATGAGTTTCCTTATAAGTGCCTTCGGAACAGGCAGTTGTTTAAACTTTCGGATCGTTCGTCTCTTTCTTATTGCGTTGGCAAGTTCCATTTTCCCTTCCTCCGTATAAATGTTACTTTTCGAGGATTGTCTTCTTATACTTAAAGATATCCTGTTCCGGCAAATACTCAATAACGGACAGGCATGAGTTTCTGGTTATTGAGCCGGCGCATATTTCGCCGCGGCCGCGCGAGTCTATTTTCGCATAGGGCATGTGCATATGTCCGCATAAAGATAGATCGAGCGCGCCAGAATTGAGGAGTTCTACAATTTTTTTCTGTCCCCACAGCCTATGCCTTATCCGCATAAAAGGTTTATCCTCTATCAATGGATAGTGGCCCACTATCACGCGCGGCGCCTTTTTCGGCCCCGAGCATTTTTCCAGCACGAAATCTCTGAAAGGTTTTTTCAGATACCCGCATGAGGAGATTAGATTTGTCGGGTACGATTCATTAACTATGATAAAGTCTATTCCTGAAAAATTCTTCATCACCGGAAGGTCGTCGAAAGAAAAAAGTCCTCCGTTGAGATAGTGAAAAACGGATTTCATCGCGTCCACGCATTTTCTAAACTTCACATAATAATCATGATTGCCAGGCACGTATATCATAGGAATTCCGGATTCGCAGAGCGGCCTGAGTATTTTAAGAGACTTCTCGAATTCGCCGGGCTGCCCCGTAGACGTCAGGTCACCGGTGCATATCGCGATATCGGGCTTTTCGCGAATGATGAAATCCACGGCATTTGTAAGCATACTCTGGTCGTGCTGAAACTTCCTCCTGAACGAGTAATTGAAGACGCCGACCCAGCGCTTGTCGATATAGGCCCTCCAGTCTTCGGCTGGCCCTCCAGCGTGCGGGTCCGAAAAATGTATTATCTTCATAAAAAAGCGCATCCCAAGTTCAGAATAAAACAACTTTGCAAAGTTAATACACTTATCCCTAGTTTCAAATCAGCCTTCAGCCTTCAGCCCCCCCTAAAATTTCATTTTACGCCAAAGAGTTATAGAACACAAGCTCCGGCCTGATTTTATTTGACGCTTTCCGTATATGATAAGGACCAACAAAAAGGAATTTATCATGACAAAAATCGT
>MHBG01000022.1 GCA_001804785.1 Lentisphaerae bacterium GWF2_45_14 | reverse complement strand
CGACCATTCGGATGGTCGGATGAAGAAACCGTCGATAAATATCTTTACGATTTGAAGATTCAATTCGATTTTGACAGGCCACAACATCATGCAGATGGCAAAGTTTTATAAAATGAAATCCGTCCAGGAACAAAAAATCTCTATACAATCACTTCAAACAGGCTTTGCTGTGAAATCTTTCCGTTACAATCTCAAAACAAATCCGGACAGCTGGCAACAGGCTCAAAATATCTCAATAGGAAAATACCTGAATCAGGGAAAGAAAAATATTGTCACGGTCGCCGTTCATGACTCCGGGGGAATGGGTGGCATATGGAAGAACTGCTATTACAAAATCATTAAAAACATTGCAGCAACCCCATAGTTAAAGATATTTTGTTGAAAACCTATGAACGATGATGCCTGCAGTAGATTTCGAGAAACCATTTTGCCCGCTAGCGAGAATGCTTTCCCCTGCTTTGAAGACTTAGCTTAATGTCTTATTATTACGGTTAAGGGATGGGGAGATTTGGTAGTTTTGTAGCTGAAATGCAAAAAAAAAGCCCTGCCGAAGCAGGGCTTTTGATCATTTCTTCTTATTAGAAGCGATCACGTCTGCCGCCGCCGCCGAAGCCGCCGCCGCCGCCGCCTCTGCGGTCTCCGCCTCTGCCGCCGCCACCGAAGCCGCCGCCGCCGCCTGTACGCGGTTCACGAGGACGAGCTTCGTTTACTGTGAGCGCGCGTCCGTTGACGTCTTTGCCGTTGATGCCTTCGATGGCATTCTTGGCGGCGCTGTCGTCAGCCATTTCCACGAAGGCGAAACCCTTCGGGCGACGTGTTTCCGCGTCTGTGATTACTCTTACCGATGTTACTTCGCCGTAAGCTCCGAAGAGCTCGCTGAGGTCTTCTTCCTTCAGGCTGTAGTCCATGTTTCCGACATAGATATTCATTTCTTGTGTCCTTCTGTCGCCACGAATTTTTAATACCGAAAGTCTGTCCCATGGCGATCCCGAACAGTGTCTTTTCGCTTGAGCATCTTCCTATAAGACGCTCTAATACAAATTTCTAAAAGTGAAAAAAGATTATTAAAGTATAATATCTCTTTTTGCAAAAAAAAGCCCCGCCTAGCAGGGCTATTGATTATTTATTAAAAGCGATCACGTCTTGGGCCGCCGCCAAATCCGCCGCTGCTACCGCCTCTGCGGTCTCCGCCGCCGCCACGTCTCGGGCCGCCACCAAATCCGCCGCCGCCGCCAGGGCGTCTCGGTTCACGAGGGCGAGCTTCGTTTACTGTGAGCGCGCGTCCATTGACGTCTTTGCCGTTGATGCCTTCTATGGCATTCTTGGCAGCGCTGTCGTCAGCCATTTCCACGAAGGCAAAACCCTTCGGGCGACGTGTTTCCGCGTCTGTAATCACTCTTACTGATGTTACTTCGCCGTAAGCTCCGAAGAGCTCGCTGAGGTCTTCTTCCTTCAGGCCGTAGTCCATGTTTCCGACATAGATATTCATCTATTCTGTCCTTCTTTCGCCACGATTTTTTTGATACCGAAAGTCTGTTCCATGGCGATCCCGAACAGTGCCTTTTCGCGCGAACATCTTCCAATAAGACGTTCATTAACTAAATAATTGCCTCTGGTGGAGGCGGGGGGATTCGAACCCCCGTCCTGACGAGGTTTTCCCATGACCTCTACATGCGTGTTCCGTCTTTACTGTTTATCGTCCTCTGGCGGGGCCGGCGGACAGGCCATCCTTCAGACTGTTCCCCTTTATCTTACCTGGGCGCCAGAGAATTAGCGCTTTGGCCAGAACGCTGTCTTGCGCCTCTTTTCCTTAGCATTCGTCAGGAGAGAGACGTCACCGCATTAAGCGGCGAGGGCGAATTCTTCGTTCGCAGTTACTATTTTTGACCGGTGATTTACGAGGCCAACGATCATCCTCGGCATGCAATCAAAGTTCCGCCTTCTCAGTCGAAACCAGTCGCCCCCTAGTGGGGTATTCCGCAACTAATATACATAAGCAAAATACAATTTCAATGACTTATACGCTTTTTTACGTGAAATAAAGGTTGCACGCTCTGATTTTTGGGTTATCAGTAATGTTTTGGAAATTTATTTACTATAAATATATGAGGTAAAACGATGGCTTCTTTCCCGCTTGAAACTATAAGGCACAGCGTCTCACACGTGATGGCGTGTGCAGTGCAGGAACTTTTTCCGGAAACCAAATTTGACATAGGTCCGTCCACTGCAGATGGCTTTTATTATGACTTTGACATGGAAGCTCGTCTTTCTCCCGAGGATCTTGAAAAAATTGAAACGGTTATGGCCAGAATCGCTTCTGAAGACCATGCGTTTGAGTATTTCGAGCTGACAAGAGAAGAGGCTGAAAAGCTTCTCGGAGAAAAGGGTCAACAGTATAAACTGGAAAGACTTAAGGATATTCCCTCGGGCGAGAAGATTTCATTCTACAAGAGCGGCGGCTTTACGGATCTCTGTCGCGGCCCGCATGTTGAAAAAACATCACAGGTTGGTGCATTCAAGCTTCTTTCCGTGGCTGGTTCCTATTTCAGGGGCAAAGAGGACAACCCGATGCTCCAGCGAATCTACGGCACCGCATTTCCCTCGAAAAAGGAACTCGACGCTTATCTCAAGCAGCTCGAAGAGGCCAAAAAACGCGACCACAGAAAGCTCGGAAGAGAGCTTGATTTATTCAGCTCTGCCGATCAGGTTGGACCCGGCCTTATTCTCTGGCACCCGAAGGGCGCATTTATCAGGAATACCTTCGAAACATTTTGGAAAGAAGAGCACTACAAAAATGGTTATGAACTCGTCAATACCCCGCACATAGGCCGTTCTGACCTCTGGCACACGAGCGGGCATTTGGATTTTTACAAGGACGCGATGTATTCGCCGATGGACATCGACGGTAACGATTATTTCGTAAAGCCGATGAACTGTCCGTTTCACATTCAGATATACAAGACGAAATTGCGTTCATATAGAGAGCTTCCGCTTCGCTGGGCCGAGCTTGGTACCGTTTACCGTTACGAAAAAAGTGGTGTGCTGCACGGTCTTCTGCGGGTGAGGGGATTTACTCAGGATGACGCACATATAATTTGCACCCCGGAGCAGATAGAAAGCGAAATATCCGAAGTCCTTCAGTTTAGTCTTTCAATGTGGAAAGCCTTTGGATTCAAGGATGTAAAGCCTTATCTCGCGACGCGTCCTGAAAAGTCGGTTGGAGAGGAATCTCGCTGGACTCAGGCGCTTGAATCGTTGCGGAAGGCGGTTGAGAAGGCAGGGCTTGAATGCGAGGTTGACGAGGGCGGCGGTGCGTTCTACGGGCCTAAGATAGACTTGAAGGTGAGGGATGCTATCGGACGCGAGTGGCAGACTACGACAATCCAGTTCGACTTCAATTTGCCAGAGCGTTTCGACATGACCTACATCGGCGAAGACGGTCAGAAGCACCGGCCCTACATGGTGCACCGTGCGCTTCTCGGTTCGATTGAGCGCTTTTTCGGTATTCTTGTGGAGCATTACGCAGGGGCTTTTCCCGTGTGGCTCTGTCCCGAGCAACTGAGAATTCTTCCGATTACCGAAAAGCAGCATGATGCCGCGTGCGCTTATCTCAAGGCGTTGAAGTCAAAGGGGATAAGGGCCGAGATGGACCTTCGTTCCGAAACGGTCGGAAGCCGTATAAAAGATGCGCGCAATGACAGAATTCCGTATATAGCCGTCATTGGTGAGCGTGAGGCCTCGGTTGGAACCGCGGCTATACGTTCGAGGCGCGAAGGCCAGATCGGGGAGCTTGACTCCTGGGGCCTTGCTGAAAAAATAGTTTCAGACATTGATAATAAGATATAGTCTGGCTATATTATAGGCTTTAACATAAGAAAAGTCTGTTATTGCTGAGAAACAAAATAGGAGGACGATGCTATCGCTAAATTAATCGAACCAGGTGACCGTTCATTTACCGGCAAGGACGTCAGACTCGTTGGGGAAAATGGAGAACAGCTCGGGTTGTTCAAATTCGAAGACGCCCGTAAGAAGGCTAATGAAGCGAAGCTTGATCTGGTGGCCGTGGCCGATAAGGCCGATCCTCCCGTCATCCGTATAATGGACCACGGGAAGTTGGTCTATGAACAGAAGAAAAAGCTCAGGGAGCAAAAGAAGCATCATCACGCCCAGAAGGTGAAGGAAGTCAAATTCCACGTGAATATTGATCCGCACGATTATTCGTATAAGATTAATCATTCGATTGAATTTTTGAAGGAAGGCGATAAACTAAAGGTTACTCTTATTTTCCGAGGCCGCGAAATGGCCCACAAGGAAATAGGATATGAGCTTATGAATAAGGTTATTCAGTCCCTTGCGGAATACGGCGAAGCCGATGGCAAGCCGAAAACGTTTGGGAGAAACCTTACCGTAACTTTTAATCCCGTGAAGGGGCACAAAAGTTCCTCCGCTCAACCGCATAATCAAAATGCGGATAAGGCGGTTGCGGCACCGAAGGTAACACCGACGGAAGCACCGACGGAAGTGGCGGACGAAACGCCCAAGGAAACCCCGGAATCTTAGGATTCAGGGGGTAAAACACCGGAAACGGCTGATGGCATCTGCCCTTCCGGAAGATTAATAAAACTATTAAAACAGGAGAAAAACGATGCCCAAGATGAAGACAAAAAAAAGTGCAGCCAAGCGCCTGAAGGTAACAGGTACTGGCAAGTATCGGCACTACAAGGCAGGCTCACGCCACCTCATGACAACCAGTAAGAACTCTAAACGCAAACGTCGGCTCGGCAAAGATGGCGAAATCAAGTCAACTGAGCTCAAGAGAATAAAGGGCTGTCTGCCCTACGGCCTCAAGTAAACGTTAGAGCATCTCTCAAAAGCTGAACATTTTTTTATCAGGAGAATTTTACTATGTCAAGAGTTACGTTATCTGTACCCTCACGTAAACGCCGTCGCCGCGTACTGGAGAGGGCCAAGGGATTTTACGGCTGCAGAAGCAAAAATATAAGAACAGTTTATGATGCGGTCGACAAGGCCGGTCAGCATGCGTACATGGGACGCAAGCAGAAAAAACGCCAGTACCGCCGTCTCTGGACGATAAGAATAAATATCGCATGCAGAATGAACGGTATGACCTATAGTCAGTTTATCAACGGCATGAAAAAAGCCGGTATTGAGCTTAACCGCAAGGTGCTTGCCGATATCGCGGTCAGAGATACCGAGGCATTTAAGACCCTGGTGGAAAAGGCCAAAGCCCAACTCGCCAGCTAAAAGGATTCCGCCTGCCGCATAGTCAACTATATGCGGCAGGTTCAGAATTCCCGGGCGAGGCTGTTTTTTTGTAACATTTACCAGGCCTTGCCTGGCGGCAGCTCATACACGGGAAACTTACAATGTCTAATGAAATTATAGATAAACTCAGTTCCGCGCTGAAATCGGCGGAGGGGAAGCTTTCTTCCGCATCTTCAGAAAGCGATATAGAATCAGTAAGAATAGAACTCCTTGGAAGAAACGGACTTGTCCCGGCGCTCAGCAAGGATATGAAAAACGTTCCGCCCGAACAGCGTGCCGAAACAGGCAGGGCGTTCAACGAGGCCAAAGAAAAACTTCAGAAGCTTCTGGATGAGGCGAAAGAACGTCTCGGTCCCTCTTCAGTGTCGGGTGCTATAACGGATGTTACCGAACCCGGCAGACGGTGGAAAATCGGCAAGAAGCATCCCATAACGCTCGTTATAGACGACTGTGTTGCGATTTTTCGAAGGATGGGCTTCATTGTCGCCGAAGGCCCTGAAATAGACACCGTTTACAATAATTTTGATGCGCTCAATACGGCTTCCGATCACCCCTCGAGGGATCCGCAGGACACTTTTTATTTTGGAGACGGCAGGTTGTTGCGGACGCAGACTTCGCCAGTCCAGATAAGGGTTATGAAAAGCCAGGAGCCGCCAGTAAGAATCGTCGCTCCCGGACGCTGTTTCAGACGCGACACTCCCGATGCCACCCACAGCATGAACTTTCACCAGATTGAAGGCCTTTATATCGACAAAGGCGTATCGATGGCCGACCTCAAAAGCATCCTGCTAGCCTTCGGGCGCGAATTCTTCGGTCCCGGCGTGGGCATCAGATTGAGGCCCCACTTTTTCCCGTTTACGGAACCCAGCGTGGAATGCGATTTTTCCTGTGTGATGTGCGGCGGTAAAGGCTGTCGCGTATGCAAAAATTCCGGCTGGTTGGAAATCTCCGGCGCGGGGATGGTTGACCCGAATGTTATGAAGGCGGTTGGCTACGACCCCGAAATATGGTCGGGCTACGCATTCGGAATGGGTATTGAGAGACTCGCCATGATTCGCTACAGGATCAACGACATACGGCTTCTCTACGATAACGACAAAAGGTTTCTTTCTCAATTCAACTGAATCATTACTGACAGGCGCGAAAAATGAAAGTTTCTTACAAATGGCTCAAGGAATATATTGATATAACGCTCAGCACCGAAGAACTTGCCGAAAAACTGACCATGGCCGGAATCGAAGTAGAGGCCATCCACAGAACAGCGGAAATACCTTCCGGAGTCGTTGTCGGTGAAATACTTGAAAGGAAACCTCACCCCGATGCCGACAAGTTGTCGGTGTGTATGGTCAATTCCGGTAAGGAAACTCTTCAGGTTGTCTGCGGCGCGCCCAACTGCGATGCCGGTAAAAAAGTACCTCTTGCAACGCTCGGTACGGTGTTCACTGACCCCGAAAACGGCAAAAAGTTTGAGATAAAGAAGTGCAAGCTGCGCGGTGTGGAGTCGTCGGGAATGCTTTGCAGCTCAAAGGAGCTTGGAGTCGATGATGATCATGCGGGACTCATGGAACTTTCTAAAGACCTAGAAACAGGCAAGCCCGTTAAGGAGCTATTCACGCCGGATGTTGTTTTCGAACTCGAAATAACGAGCAACCGACCAGACTGGCTCTCGCATTACGGGATAGCACGCGACATAGCCGCGTTGACAGGCGCCGAGCTTAAATTTTCAGAAATCAAACTGCCTGCGCCGACGAAAGATGCCGCGATTCCGGCGAATCTGGTCGAAGTGCTTGACCATGAGCTTTGTCCGCGATATACCGCGCTTGTTATAAAAAATATAACGGTCGGAGAAAGCCCCGACTGGCTCAAGGAACGCCTTATTTCGATAGGTTTGAGACCCATCAATAACATAGTGGATATCACGAATTTCGTCCTTATGGAACTGGGCCATCCGCTCCATGCTTTTGACCTCGACGACCTTGCCGGAAAAAGAATAGTTGTCCGCCGCGCACGCAACGGCGAAAAAATAATGACACTCGACGGTAAGACGCATGAGCTTAAAGACCATCACCTTGTCATTGCCGACGCTGAAAAGCCTGTTGCACTCGCCGGAATAATGGGCGGCGAACACAGCGGGGTAACGGAGAAAACCTGTAATATTCTTATTGAAGGGGCTTACTTCAAGCCTTCGAACATCCGCACGACTTCGAAAGAACTTGAAATAACCTCCGATTCATCACACAGATTCGAGCGCGGAACAAGTTGGGAAGCCGCCGAAACAGCCGCAAAAAGAACCGCGTCTCTTGTTTTGGAACTCGCAGGAGGGGAGCTTGTTACAGGTCTTATCGATGTGAGGGGCGAGCTTTCTGAAAATAAATCGTTTGACTGCCATTTTGATATGATAAGAAGACTTACCGGCATGACGATTGCGAACCATGATATTATCGCTATTTTCGAACGGCTCGGAATAAAGTGTACGGAAATTGAGGATGACAAGTGCCGCATAACAGCGCCTCACTTCAGGCTCGATATCGAGCGCGAGGCAGACCTTGCCGAGGAAATAGCGAGGATAAACGGGCTTGACAATATTCCCGTCATTCCTGTCGCCGCAAAAACGGTGGCATCAATAAAAGATGACGCTTACATGGATTTAAGCATACTTAACGATGAACTTATCGCGCTCGGCCTCTGGGAGTGCATGAACTATACCTTGACCGATGAAAAATCGGCGCTCGCGGATACGAGATTTTCAAAAGATGATCTTATTTTGCTCACAAATCCGGTCAGTATTGACCTTGCGTTCCTTAGACCGTCATTGTACGGCGGCATCCTGAGAAACGTCGAATATAACGTCTCTCGCCAGAATCACGACCTTGCTCTTTTTGAAACGGGCAGGGCCTTCTGCGCAAACGCTAAACTCTTTAAAGAGGAACGTTACGAATGTTGCATCGCCTTGAGCGGCAGGCGTTATCCGGAGCGTTTTTCCGTCGAGAGAGAGCTTGAGAATGACTTTTTTGACATGAAGGGGCTCCTAGAGGAACTGCTTTCCAAAATCAAGGTGAAGGATATCCGCTTCGTGAGGAAGGAAGAGGCCATCTTTGCCAAAGGTTGCTGCGCCGAGCTTTTCTCAGGGAATGCCAGGCTTGGAATATTTGGAAAAGTCGATGAGAAAATCGAAAAACAGATGAGGCTCCGTCATCCCCTTTATGTAGCGTTGCTTGAGGCGGAACAGCTTATTGCGCTCGGGAAAGATAAAATTACTTATAAGCAGCTGGCGCTTTATCCTTCGACATCAAGGGATGTTGCGTTTATTGCGGAGCAAAGCCTTGAGCATCAGGCGGTAACTGATTTCATAATGAAGTGCGGCGTGAAAAATCTTGAGAAGGTCGAGCTTTTCGATATTTTTGAGGACGAAAAAACGCTAGGCGCCGGCAAAAAGAGCATGGCCTACTCGCTTACATTTAGAAATCCCGAAAAAACCCTCACGGACGAGGAAGTAAACCAAGCTCATGAAAAGCTGCGGGAGCGCCTCGCTTCCGGACTTAAGGTTGATTTGCGTTAACCAGGCTTCGGGTAAAAGCTTAATCACAAGGGGGCATTTTGAAAAAGGTGTTTTTCGCACTTCTTGTTTCCGTTGTCGCGGCGACATGTTCGGCCAGGACTCTCTATGTTAGCAACATTACGGGAGATGACCGCAACGACGGGCTTTCTGAAAAGACAGCCTTTGCTTCAATATAGAAGGCGTTTGCGTCGGTTGAGACATCGGACAATGTCGAAATAGCCAATACCGGCAAGCCCTATCAGCGTCCTTATCCCGGACCTCAGGGGCGTTCCCTCGTTCCGCGATGCGGCGGCACGGCCGATAAGCCGCTTGTGGTAAACGGGAACGGTGCGGTAATCTCGGGGCTTTCAGTCATACCCGCAGGAAAATGGACTAAAGAATCTGAGAATATGTATTCGGTCTTTTTCTATCCGATGTCAAATATGTACAAGGGTGTGAAAAAGGATAATTTCTGGTTTGATGAAACTCAGATATGGTGGGTTGACGGCAAGGCCGCAGGCAACTGCAAGAGCATGGAAGAGCTTGAAAAAACTCCCGGTGCGTTCTGGTGGAACAAGGCTGAGAAAAAGGTAATCTTTCACCTGCCCAAAGATGTGAAGATGGAATTACTCAGAATAGAAATACCGTGCAATTCAGGCATTTATATTCATAAAGATCATGCGTTGGTTAAAGACCTTAAAATAATTTTTTCGTGGAATGACGGCTTTGATATCGCGGCAGATCCCAAGAACGTAGTTTACAAAAACTGCATTGCATATAATAACTGCGGACAGGGATTTTCCTGTCATGGCACAGGCAATGCCTACTATGAAGACTGTGCGGCGATACGCTGCGCGAGCTCCGGCTCATGTGATGTCCACTGGAGCAATTCCACTTACAAGCGCTGCATATTTGTCAATAATACCTACGAGGCAGGGGTTTACGCGACTGATGAATCAATACATAACTACGATGACTGTCTTGTCGTCGGCAATCGGCCCTTTGAGCAGATATGGCAACTTTCACACGCCAAAATGAATTTCTCGAACTGTGTAATTATAGGGAGGGCTGATTCGCTGGCAATCTTGAAGCTTGCGAATGGGTCGGTTTGCTTCAAGAACTGCACAATCGCCGATGCCGCGTTCATCTGCACAGTGGAGCCGTCATCGTCTGGTTCGCTGACGATAGAAAGCTGTGTGCTTGCGAGATGCAAAGATTTTTTTCTGAATATACCCGGCAATTTCAAAGACCGCCTTTATCTGAGAGGAAATCTGTATATCAACGGTCCTGGAAATGTTTTTGATAAAAGGCTTTACGGCGAAAGTGAATGGACGGAATACCTGAAACTCGGGGCGGAAGCGAATTCCCAATGGAAGAATATTGATCTGGTCGGGCCGCTTAAGACGGAGCTTCCCGATATGGTGAAGCTCAAGGGCAGGCATGGCGAAGCATCTGTCGGCGCAACGCTGCCGAAGGAAGTATGGGAAAAATATTTCAAGCTATTGAAGGAAATCCCCACGCCAGCCGGAATAATTGAATAACCTGAGCGACTATATATAGTCCGGACCGGGGTTGTTTCTTCTGAATTCCGCGGGGGGACAGCCTCTCAGTCTTTTGAATACTTTGAAAAAGTATGAAGGGCACGAAAATCCACACTCGCCGGATATCGCCTCCATCGTAAAATATGAGTTGCAGAGCAGCCGCTCGGCGTGTTTGATTTTTTCCTCCATGACAAGAGCGGAAATACCCTTCCCGAAAAACTCGTTCAGTAGCTGGCTTATCCGCGGCACGCTCAGGCCCATATATTTTGCAAGGTCCGAAAGAGAGGGACTTTTCCTGAAATTGTTTTCTATGAAGAACTTGATTCTTTCGGCTCGTCCGGATGGAACGCCGCAGCCGCTCGCAAAAGTTAGCGCATATCTTTCAAGGTTCCTGACGAAAAGCTGTGCAAAGCATTTCAAGGCTTCCAGTTCGAAAGCTTTCAGGCAGGGAAGCCGTTCATAAATTTTCTTTAGCTCCTCGTCTCGAGAAATGCTTCCCGGCTTCCCGAAGATATCGGAGGGCATTCCATCAGAGATGCGGAACGGCCCGGCGAACATCGCACCAGAGAGCTGATCTTTAATGAAAATGGGGACGACAAGTTCTATGACGCCTGCTTGGCATACCTTGAAAAAAGTCTTTCTGCTGCTGAAGAGTTCAGATTGAGTCAAATTAAAGTCAAAACTGATACAACTGTCATGTTTATAAAACTTTTTGACGGAGGCGCAGAATCTGTTCAGATGCGCGAAGTTGAGGGTCGTGAGGTTTTTTCTCATGGTGCCAGTATAATCGTGGAAGGATAAATTGCATTTGAAAAGCTTTTCAAATATCCCGACCTGTACCGCTATTTCTTTATGTATGGATGTCATATTACAGCAGAATTATGTATTATTTCATGTATATTATATAAAAATCCATAAACTTTCAAGAGAAAAGATTATATTTTATAGAAAAGAGAAAAGGAGAAAATAAAAATGGACTCTAAAATTTATGATGTGATCGTATGTGGCGGCGGACCCGGAGGAGTATGCGCGGCTATGGCGGCGGCGAGAAGCGGAATGAAAACCCTCATGATAGAACGATATGCGTTTGCTGGAGGGATGGCGACGGCAGGACTGGTGAATCCATTTATGTCGTATGTCTCCGCGAATGGGAAAAATCTGGCCAACGGCATATTCAACGAAATCATAGCGAAACTGGCTGAAAACGGAGGGATCTACTTTGCAGACAACAGAGTCTTCGACGATGAAATAATGAAGCTGGTACTGGACGAGATGCTGATGGAATCCGGCGTCGAAATACTCTTTCACGCCCACGTATGCGGAGCGAAACGAAGCGGCGGGAAAATTGAATCGGTAAGCGCGGCGACAAAGTCAGGCATCCAGGAGTTCAAGGCGAAAATATTTATAGACGCCACCGGGGATGGAGACCTTGCGTATTACGCGGACTTCAAGTATGAAAAAGGCAGGTCCTCCGACGGCGCATGCCAGCCGTCAACACTCTGTTTCAGGATTGGCGGAGTGAGAACCCCTTATGTTATGGCGGAGCTGAGGGCGCACCTTACCGAAGTTTATCTTGAAGGCAAAGCGGCTGGGAAAATAAGCGACCCGCGCGAAAATGTTCTGATATTCAATACGTTACGTGATGAGGTCATTCATTTCAACACAACCCGTGTTGTACTGAAAGACAGTACGTTGTCGAAAGACCTCACGGATTCCGAACTTGAAGCAAGGAAGCAGACAAAGGAACTTTTTACCTTTTTCAAAGAAAAGTCGCCCTATTTCAAAAACGCGTATATATTGAAGATGGCCGCGCAAATAGGCGTGCGGGAAACAAGGCGCGTCGAGGGTTTGTACAAAATAACTGAAGATGAGTTGCTGAAGGCGAAGCATTTCGATGACGCGGTTGCCAGGAGTAATTACCCCGTTGACATACATAATCCAGCGGGAAGCGGAACAGTGATTAAGCGTATCGAAGGCGAGTTTTATGAAATTCCCTACCGTTGCCTCGTCCCTCTCGACAGTACGAACCTTCTTATGGCGTGTCGCGCGATAAGTTCGACTCATGAGGCGCATTCCTCACTGCGGATTATGCCGGTCGTGGCATCCTACGGCGAAGCCGCGGGGATTGCTGCCGCGATTGCGGTAAAGGAAAATAAAGCTCCCGCCGAAATCGACGGCAGAATATTGAAAGAAAAACTGTTCAAGGATTAAATGGTTTTTAAAAAAGAAGAAATATTCAAGTTTTCCGAGGAAAGAAAACACTGGCTTGAGGCATCTGGAGAGGAGCTTACAAGCCAGTGCCGCTTCGATGCGTTTAAATCCACAGGCAAAGGCGGTCAGAAAAGAAACAAGACATCGTCAGCATTGCGGCTTATTCATTCGCCTTCGGGTATTTCCGTTACGGCGGACGGGAGCCGGTCCCAGAATGAGAACCGTTCAGAAGCCTTGAGAAAATTGAGATACATGATTGCTCTTGAATATAGAAGCGCGGTGCCGGTGGATGTGCCCTTCGAGAATATCGAAATGAGCTTATCAAATAAACACTATCACCTTTGGACTGCTTGCATGCTTGATGTCTTTTACGACGCTGACTTTGTCCTGAAGGACGCTGCCGAAAAGTGTGGAGTAAGTCCCTCCAAGCTGGTGAAGCTAATCTACCGTGATACCGCACTTTGGCAGGAGCTTAACAGGGTAATGACTGCTCAGGGAAAGAGCCCGCTTAGGGCACCCGCATGAGGAGCGTGCCGTCGAGGAAAAACGCGAGGAGAATAGCGAGTGCCGCTGCGGTCATGATATCCGGCGCGAACTCCCTGTAGTCTATAATCCTCGGTTGTTCGAAAGAAGTTTTTTCAAGTTTGTCGATTTCGTTCATTGCCTTTCTGAGCCCTTCCGAATCTGCGGCTTTGTAGTACCTGCCGCCTGACGTTTTGGCGATTTCTTTGAGGAGGTTATCATCGAACTCACCTTCTATCGGGATAATCTGCTCGCCGAAAAATGAGTTCTGAAGTACGTAGGCGCGTTTGCTGCCGATTCCGACTGTATATATGGCGATTTTGTATTTCTCGGCGAGTTTTGCGGCCTGGAGCGGTGTGATTCGCGTTTCTACGTTATTGCTGCCATCCGTGAAGAGTATGATTATCTTGCGCTTGGCTTCAGAGCTTTTCAGCCGGTGGACGGCGCTGGCGAGGGGGCCTGCGATACCGGTTGCGTCGCCGATGATTCCGGGACGGAGCGGCGTGAGCATTCCGTCGAGCCAGCCGTGGTCGAGAGTAAGCGGCGAGATATTGTAGGGGAGTTGCGCAAACCCGATAAGGCCAATCCTATCGTTGGGGCGCTTGCTTATGAACCTGATTATTTCATTTTTCGCGACTTCGAGCCGGTTTTTGATAGAACCTGATTTGAGGCCGCTTCTGAGCTGTGACTCGGATACTATGCTTTCAGGCACGTCGACCGCCTGCATACTGCCGGAAAGGTCGATGACGGCGATTATGTCGATACCTTCTGAGCGTTGCTTTATGTCCTCAAGTCCTTTGCGGGGCCGTGCGAGAGCAATAATGAGCAGCGCGGCTCCGATTGTATAAAGGAGGAGCGGAATCCTGTAGCGGAATGAGAGTTTCCCCTTACCGCCCACAGCTTCACGGAATGGTCTTATAAATGGAATTTTAAGGGAGGGCAGGGGCCTTCTCCAAGCAAAGAGAAAAAGGGCGGCCAGCGGAATAAAGAGCAATAAAGCGAAGGGATAAGCTATATTCATTTTTTGTGTTCCTCCATTTTTTCTCCGGCCTCATTTGGTATAGTCTCACGGACGAGGGTACCGGCTTTGTTGAGCATATTCTCAAGTATGACGGCGTCGGGCGGCAGCGCTGCGAATTTCACAAGGTCGGCGGAGGTCAGAAAGTCCTGGAGGAAGAACTTCTGGCTTTCGTTGAGGGGGCTTGCGGGGTGTCTGAGGTCGCTCAGGAATTCATAGGTTGTCTGAACGGTGGCTCGAAGACGGAAACGCGTTTGAACGTAGGATCTTACAATATCAGTAAGTCTTGAGAAGCAGAAGACAGGAGTGATGGAACCGGCTCTGAGCGATGCGGCGGTATCTTCTATTTCGGCGAGAGCGAGTTCCCAGGCGGTGGGCGGGCGGACTGCCTTTTTACGGGAGCGCCTTATTAAGTCTATAAGAATAAGAAGTCCGGTGACAAGCAGTCCTGCGCCTGCAAGTATAGTGAAGAGCATGGCATTGCTGATTTTTGATTTAATGACGGCGGCCGCTGCGAGCGTGAGTTCAGGGGAGGCTCCGGCGTCGAGGGGTTTTACGTCAAAGGCCGGTATGTTGAATTTGAATGATGAGCCTGGCGAGTCGCTTTTTTCTTTGTTGAATGATACGTCAAGCGAGCCGGACGGTATTTTTCCTATTCTATATGACTGCAGTTCGACCGATACTTTCCATATACGGAAGGTAGGCCTGATTTTTTCAATTTTCCACGAGGGTTTATCCAGCAGTTGCGAACCTTTTCCGGGAATGGCCGAAGCCTCTGCGGGGTGGCGGTGCCAAGGGGCTTTGAAGAGGACAGATGCCTCGACTGATGAGCCGAGGAGTCTGTCGCCTGACGGGGAAAGGGATATCTGCCCGACAGTTTCGACCGGGTCATTTTTTCGCACTCCGTTCCACCAGAGGAAAAGAGAAGTGAGTCCCGCGATCAGGAAGACAGTGAAGCATGAGACTGCGGAATATTTAAGAAATTTTTTATTGAAAAGTTTCATGTGAAATTACCTTTTTCTATCTTGCCAGTCTTGAACGCCTGTTTCTAAAAAATCCGACAAGCGGTTTGACAATATCTTCTCCGCACCTGATATCAATCATATCGACTCCGGCCTTTCTGCATTGGCGTACATTACTTTCATGATAGGCCGATGCTGCGGACTCAAATTTCGTTGAAAGCGAAGATGAACCCGGGAAAAATGAGACAGTGCCGTTCTCGGAGTCTTCGAGGACGAGTCCGTTGGAAAGCGGCCATGAAAGTTCGAGCGGGTCAAGTATCCGTACCGATATGAGGTCGTGGCGGCGAGCTGCTATTCGAAGCTCCTTCTCAAAAGGCGTCTGCGAAATAAGGTCGCTCAGGAGAAAGACCACGGATTTTTTGTGGAGAACTTTCGTAAGGTTTTCGAGGGCGCAGGCGATATTGGTGGATTTTGATTCGGGCTCGTGTGCGAGAAGTTCGCGGACAAGTCTGAGTCCGTGGACGCGGCCCGAACGGGGTGGGAGATAGAGTTCGGGCTTTTCGGAAAACATCAGGAGCCCCACCTTGTCATTATTTCTTATCGCACTGAAGGCGAGGAGCGAAGCAATCTCGAGGGCACTGTGTTTTTTTGATTTTTCGCCGCTGCCGAAGAGTCCGGAAGCAGAACAGTCGACCGCTAGAATGACGGTAAGTTCGCGTTCTTCGACATATTTCTTTATGTATGGGTCACCCATTCTGGCAGTGACATTCCAGTCTATGGAGCGGACATCATCGCCGTACGAATATTCGCGGACTTCGTCGAATTCTATGCCGCGCCCCTTAAATACGCTGTGATATGCGCCGCCGGTTATCTCGTCGACGATACGCCGGGTACGTATCTCTACTTTTTTGACTTGTGCTATGAGTTCGCGCGTAAGCATTTCAATTTTGCTCCATCAAGGGGTTCTGAGCTCGTTCATAATCTTCCCTATCACGGCATCGGTATCCATGCCTTCGGCCTCGGCCTCGTAGGACAGGATTATCCTGTGGCGCAATACGTCGGCTGCTATATTTTTAACGTCCTGCGGGTCGACATATGCCCTGCCTTGCATGAAGGCAGAGGCTTTTGCCGCGAGGGTCATGCATATGGAAGCCCTTGGCGAAGCGCCGTATTCGATAAGTGATTCGAGACTTGAGAGATTTGCGCCTGACTGCCTGTTTGAGAGTTCGGAATGCCTGTGCGGTCTGGTTGCAATGGTTATATCAAGGATGTACTCAAGGATTTTGTCGTCAACATAGACCTTGTCAACCCACTGACGCGCCGCCTCGATGTCCTGTAGGCTGGTGACTGCGAGCGCGGAGAGTTCCAGTGCCGGGTGCGCCATGCGTTCCATTATTGTCTTTTCTTCGCTCCTGGCCGGGTAGTCTATCTTGAGTTTGAACATGAATCGGTCAATCTGGGCTTCCGGCAGCGGGTAAGTGCCTTCCTGCTCAATGGGATTTTGTGTCGCCATTACGAGGAACGGACGGGGCATGAGATGTCTTTCCCCGGAGATGGTGACTTGTTTTTCCTGCATACACTCGAGGAGTGCGCTCTGGACTTTCGCGGGCGCCCTGTTTATTTCATCGGCGAGAACAACATTTGCAAATATCGGACCCTTTCTGACGGAAAACGCTGCTTCTTTGTGATTATATATGGTAGTTCCTACGATATCGGCGGGCAGAAGGTCGGGGGTAAACTGTATCCTTGAGAACGTGCCGTCTATCGACTGCGCGAGTGTTTTGACGGCAAGAGTTTTCGCAAGGCCCGGTACGCCTTCGAGCAGGATGTGTCCATCGGCAATTATCGAAAGAATAAGGCGGTTGATGAGCTTTTCCTGTCCTGCGATAATACGTCCGATTTCCGTTTTTAGGGGCTGAAGGAATACGGAAACTTCCCGTATTTTATTCTGCAGCTCCTGGATTTCATGCTGTTGCATCTGTATTCTCCTTCTTTAATTTAAAAACAATGATCTTAAGGATCCGTATGATTAAAACCTTTCACAGATCCAATATTTAGCGTTATAGACAACTCTTTTATCTAAAAGTTCCATAGTCCTTCTTAAAGATTTACACTGAATTGGCGGAAAGTTTCAGTGCTGAGGAACTTTAACACCCGACTTTAGCCCCGCTTTGGAGCAAATTGCTAAAAAAAGAACTTTCAGTTTTCGCGCGTAATCCGGGCGAGCTGCCTTTCCATTAGGCGTGCATTGAATATTCCTGGAAGGCCTCCGGTATTTATATAAATGATATTTCCGCTGAGTCTGTCGTTTTTAATCAAGTCCGCCATGCCGTGAAATGCTTTTGCGTTGTAAACAGGGTCAAGTACCGTTCCTTCCGTGTCCGCAAGGAGTTTCATTGAATCGATACATTCATCATATAGAAGGCCATAGCCGTTTCCCACATATTCATCATATACCGAAAGATCCCCGGATGAAAAGGATGAATTTAATATTGACATGATTTGCTGCAATACCGCTTCGGTTTCCTGCAAGCATCGTTCGCTTTTACGCGCTACGCTTATTCCGTTTATTTTCCCCTTGAATCCAGATATCAGCGCACCCGCGGCGAGGCCCGCATGAGTAGTTCCCGTTCCCGTGGGGAATATTATATGGTCTGCCTTTTCATTGATTTTACTGAGTTGCTTCTGGAGTTCGAGGAAGGCGTTCACATATCCCATCGCGCCGAGGGCGTTATGGCCCCCGCTTTCGATAAAGTAAGGATTCCGGTTTGCTGAACGCAATGCCCCCATCACGGAATCTATTTTTGACTGAACGGCATCTCTTGCGACGATATGTATTTCAGCTCCCATGAAGATATCAAGAAAATAATTTGCTTCCGGCTGTGGCTGTATTTTCTCCTCATTTTCCCGTATGAGGATAAGCTCTGTTTTTATCCCAAGTTTTCGAGCCATCGAAACGGTCATCCGGCAGTGGTTGGACTGGAGTGCCCCAACGGTGACGACGCTGTCCGCATTTTTTGCCTGAGCGTCCGCAAGTATGTATTCGAGTTTTCTCTCTTTATTCCCTCCGAAACAGTGGCCGGTAAGCTCGTCTCTTTTCATCCATATCCGGCAGTTTTTAAAGTATGCCGAAAGATTGGGCAGATATTCCAGCGGTGTCGGGAGGAATGCTGATTTTATCCTTGGTATTTCTTCCAGTTTCATCGGATATCATCCTTTCAGGATATTACAGAAAAACTTCTTCAATACCTCCAGTTTTTCCCTGACGCCTTTTCCGTATTTAAAGTGCTGTTTTACGATTGGGTACATATATATCATCTTGTAGAGCCTGAGAAACGGTACCGCCAGAATAATCTTGTGGATTCTATCTGTCCAGGAATGCTGGACGAAAAAGTTGAAGAGATAAAAGAGCCGCACGAGCTTTTTTTCATCTTCGAGCTTTAGCTGCATTTTATTCTCTGAGCCGTCAAATGAAAGCTGAAAGCCGGTGCCGGATACGGAATGTATGTAATCCGGGGCAAGAAAGCCTGCATTTTTGGAGTACTCGTATATCTGGGTTTTGGGATATGGCTGGAGAATAAATACCTGTGCTATGTCCGGTTTGACTTTGCGGTTCAGCCGCACTGTGGACATCGCGGTTTCCACGGTCTCGTGCGGGACCCCGATTATGTTCGCGGTCTGGACGCGCATGCCGTATTTCGTGAAAAGCTCTCCGCCCCTTATTATCTCCTCATCGGTCATGTCGCGCTTCAATACATTCTTTCTTATCTCAGAATCTCCGTGCTCGATGCCGTAATTAACCCTGTCGCAGCCGGACTCCTTCATCATCTGCACTATTTCCTCGTCGATACGGTCTATTCTCACGTTGCAGATATATTTTATATTGAATTCTTCCTTGTAGCGTCTCATGAACTCCATGAACCAGGATTTATCCACATTCACGGTATCTGTTATTATCTGGAGCCACTTCATCCCCCACTTTTCGTTTATGAAGCGAATCTCGTCAAGTACCCGGTCCACTGTATAAAATTGAAGGTATTTCCCTTTGCCCTTATACATTTCCTTCAGCGAGTGGTTGAAGCAATAACTGCAGTCGAAGGGGCAGCCTTTTGCAATGAATATTTTTTTGGTCGGGGCCTCGGCAAGTTCTTTGTATTTGTTGAAATAAAGATCGCGGTCGAACATCGGCAGTGCGTTTATGTCGGTTCTTTCACGGAGCTCGTTCCTGTATATTTTTTCAGGGTTTTCGCGGTCTTTGACCCATAAGTTTTTTATTTCGTAGATGCTTTCTTTTCTGTCAATCGCATTCGCGAGGTCCACTATCGCTCCTTCTCCCTCGCCAACGCAGACGGCGTCTATTCCCTTCTCTCCGATAATCTCAGGGTAGAACGTTGCGTGCGGGCCGCCCATTAATGTCATGGCGCCAGTGGCCTCTTTAAGCTCTCTCATTGTCTTCAGCGCAAAGGGTACTCCCGCTGTCATCGTGGAAAATGCCAGAATGTCGGGCTTGAACGCCTTTACTTCCGAAACAAGATCATGGCTTTTTTCCGCTACAAATACGTCCCGCTCATGACCGTGTTCGCCGAGACACGCTGATAGCAGCATTACCCCGAAACGGTCACGAAGCTCTTCCTGTATAAATGCTATTTTCGCCAATCAAGCACCTCTTTTTGAACATTTTTTTTGACCAGACTGAACTTGCTGAAATCTATCTTTGAAATCACATCCGCTATTTTTCGGGAGGCCATGCCGTCCCCATAAATATTTTCCATATCCTTCAGGGAATCTTTAAACGACGGTGAAAGCGCCTCCATTATGCCTTTGAGAATTGCGGTACTGTTGTTTGGAACATGAATCACATTCCTCATGCAGTCGCGCCCTTTCTGCCTGTCTCCTATATTCACGACCGGCAGCTTGAATGACGGTGATTCGACTATTCCGGCGCTTGAGTTTCCAATCATGAGGTCTATTGAATTTAGTAAGCCGAGATAATCCGCCATCTCCAGAGGCTTGAAGATCTTTGCGTTGTTCTCTTTATCCCCCGCGAATTCTTCAAGCATTTTAATAATTGTTCCGCTGTTGGTGTCGATGTTGGGATAAAACATTATTTTTGAACAGTCAGCTTGTTTCAGGGCCTCGATAAGTTCTGCAGTCTGTTCTTCCGTATTTTTATTTTCGAGGGTCAGCGGGTGGAAGATTACCAGCGCTATTTTACGGGAGAAGTCTATTCCAAGCTTTTGAGCGAGTTCATCTTTCGAACTGAATTTTATTCGCGACATAAAATCGAGCCGCGGCGAACCCGAAACATGCACTCTCCAGGACTCCTCGCCCATAGCCATCACCCGCTCCGCGCATTTCTCCGTTATGACAAAGTGAAGATGGCTTAGTTTCGTAAGGGCATGGCGGATGCTGTCGTCAATCACGCCCTCAGAAATTTCCCCTCCGCCAAGATGTGCTATTGGTATATTGTGGATGAGCGCGGCCATCGCGGCGGCAAGTATCTCATACCTGTCGCCGAGCAGCACGACAAGGTCAAGCTGCGTTGACGCGAAAAAAGCCGAAAGCCCTTTTACTGTTTCCGCCGTTGTCGAGGCGATTCCGCAGGCAGATGTATCGCCGCTGAAGGTCTTTATTTTTACAACGTCTGTAAAACCATCGCTTTCAATATGTTTTACCGTATATCCCCAGTCCGGTTCAAGGTGCGCACCAACGGCCACAGGAACAAGCTCCATATCCGCCCTCGACGCTATTTCCTTCATCACCCAGCACAACAACCCGTAATCGGCTCTTGATCCGGTTATGACGCATATTCTTTTTTTAACTTTATCCATTATCAAACTATGGGTTCGTCCTTTGCAAAATCTTTTTTAGCCTTCTTCCCGACTACCTTGTCCCAATTCAATACACTCAGCCCTTTGCACGGCCTTTTTACCGTGATGTTTTTATCGGTAAATATTTCATTCTTCGCTATCGGGACGAGAGAGACAATTCCTTTTCCGTAAATCCTCCGTATTTCCTCCTCCGAGGGGCTGATTCGCTTGATTCCGTCGCCCATCGCCATATTTAGGTTTCTTACGGCGCTGACGAGCTTTGCGAACTCTTTAGGCTCGGTAGACATTTTTTGGTCCGGCCCCTCCATCCTTCTATCCAGCGTAAAATGTTTTTCTATAACGGTCGCTCCGAGTGCGGCGGCGGCGATGGCAAGCTCTATACCCTCTGAGTGGTCCGAAAGCCCTACGCGCGTACCGAAGGTTTCTTTTAGCGTAAGCATTACGCGGAGATTCGCGTCCTCGAACTTTGTCGGGTAGTCCGAATGACAGTGGAGAAGTGTTATATTGTCCTTCGGAGTACCTGATTTTACCAGCTCGTCGACAGCCATCTGTACTTCCTTCAGGCTGGACATTCCCGTGGAGAGGATGACCTCCTTGTTGAGGCGGCCTATTTTTCTCAGGAGGGGAATGTTTGTTACATCGCTTGAACTTATCTTCATCGTCTCAAGCCCCATTTTTACAAGAAGCTCAAGGCTCGGCAAATCGCTGGGCGTGGAAAGGAACTGTATTCCGATTTTATCGCAGTGATCTTTGACCGTGATAAATTCATCATCGGTAAGTTCCAGGCTCTTGAGCATCTGAAAGTGCGATTCGAAATCAGGAGCATTCTTTTTCTGGTAATCCACCCAGTCGCAGTCCTTCAATACATTGCATTCCGTCCTGAAGGTCTGAAACTTTATGACGTCGGCCCCCGCCTTAAGCGCCGCATCGCAGAGCTTCCGCGCTACTTCTACAGAACCGTTGTGATTAACTCCGCCCTCCGCTATAATGATTGTCCTAGTCATTGTATATATGCCCCCCGTCTACGAAAAGTATGTGATTATACTTCATCATCTTTACATTGAGCTTGTAATCGTTGGGCTGCCTCGTGTTTTGGATTCCCTTCATGTTATTGAAGAGAAGTTTCATGAAATTGACCCCGCAGTTGTGCCCCATCGGGTAGCCTCCCCCGAATCGCGGGTTTATCTCGTTGATATAAATTTTTCCGTCGGCTGTGAGGAATACGTCCAGGTCGACTGGTCCTCTGAACCAGCCCGTCTTTTCAAGTTTTACTATTTCGTCGTAGATATCTTCGCGAAAGACGGAAACAGCCTTATCCGTTTCCCCCGAACGCAGCGCAATCTTTTCCTTCATGAATACGGAAACCATTTCTCCTGAGATCATGTCGAAGTAGGCGTCTACTCCGAATTCGCGGCAGTCGAGCTTTCTCTGGAATATGTAGTTATGGGAACTGTTGTACTTTAACGTGTCGAACTCGTTCGTGTAGTGAAGTGTAGTAATTCCCGCGCTGCCGCTGCCGCATCTCGGCTTGGCTATCACTGGAAGCTGGAGCCTTCCTGATTTTACGGCTTCCACCGCATCTTCCTTGCTGTCGCAGGTGTCAAGAACGCTCACCAGTCCCTTGTATGCCTCATAAAACGAATATTTATCGAAGGTATTCTGAATGGCCTCGTCCGACGAAAGAACCGGTGTTATTCCATTCTCCATGAAAAGCGAACGGTTTTCGGCGAAAAGCACCAGTTCTGGATCTACCAGCGATAGAATGTGCCCCACATTTTCATCAAGGCATATACGGAGGATGTCTTTTATATACTCCGAAGGATTATCGAAATCTTTTTTTATAACATAGTGCTTGTCGGCGAAATAGAGCCCGGGCGCGAACTCATTTATGTCAAGAGCGATGATCTTGTGAAAAAACGGATTAAGCTCCGTCCTGAAAAATTTCACCAGTTCACATCTTCTTCCGGCGCTCGCTATAAGCAGATTCATACAAATACCCGTCCTTTTATCTCGAACGTAAAGTATCTTTCGATTTAATTTTATTCAAATCGGATATAAATTTGCCTCGATAAATTAAAGTGCTATTTTACCAGCTAGGCAGGGACTGAACAAAATCGTGTTGCTTTCACTGCGCTGAGAACACCGGAATCTTATGAGTTGATACAATTTGCGTGGAGTGCTATGGGACTTCAGACAGAAAACAGAAGAAGCGTCCTCGTCATTGACGACTATTTCCTTATCAGGAGGAATCATAAACTCCTGCTTGAAAAAATAGGGTTCGCCGTCGTAGAGGCAAATGACGGCTTTGACGGCCTCGCTAAAATCGAAAAATATGGAATAGACTACTTTTCTCTCGTAATTGTTGACCTCATGATGCCGTCTATGAGCGGTGCCGAGTTCATAATGAAATGCAAGGAAAGATACGGCGAAAATATCCCGCAGATAATGGTTTGCTCCAGCGCCTCCGAAGTGCCGCTCGTCAAAAAAATAGCAGCATTGGGCATCGCAGGTTATATCGTAAAGCCCGTAGACTATAAACTCCTCATCGAACGCCTCAGAACAATGTTCCCCGACATTGACCCCAAGTCCCCGGGAAACACATTAGACGATGATGACGACGATGATTGAAATTCTCGCCCGTCCTTAGTCTTTAATCCGAAAGGATAGCTTCACAATATTCACGGGAAAACAGGTCAAGGAGCGCTGTTTGTCTTGCCTGAACGATGTCTTAAGCGGAAACGGCGTGGTGATATCTTGAATTCTTTTGAAAAAAGCTTACAGAAATAGTTACTGTCGCAAAATCCACACATATCGGCAATCTGAGAAATATTGAGCTCGGGATTCATAACCAGGTTCAACGAGGCAATGTAAAGTCGTTTTTCTGTCAGCAATTGCCTGAATGTCTTTCCATTTTTTTTCAGAAGCATGCTGCCAAGATAGTTCGGATTCACCTTCAGTTCCTCTGCCAATTGACCTAAGGAGATATTTTCGGCATATCGTTCAGTTAAAAAGTTTTCCCAGCGCATACAATAATATTCTTCAGTTTGATGCTTCGTCCTGTGTTTATTATCTTCCGCAAAGGCATCTAATTCAAACTTTATGAATTCCGCGATAAAACGACCGTAATGATTCAAAAGTTTTTTTTTCTCGGAAGTTATCACTGGCGGCAATGGTCCTGAGTATATTTTCCCGTTTAAAAACTTGGGAATGGAATCCGGCAATAAAAAATGTCCGAGATAAACAACTACCGAAAATCGTTTTACGGATTTTACTGGAACAGCCAATTCCCAAATTCCCCAAGGACAGGTTCCGCAAAAACATCGCCCCGCGGCGGCTATTTTAAGACTGCGCAGTTTATTCTGTCTACAGACGGCAAATCCTTCATTTCTTCTAGCCCAAACACAGAAAGGTCCCTGGTGAACAGTAAAGTCCGGTGAAAGCCTCAGCGCCTCGGCATGCGAAAAGGCAGGATGCCGTGAGGTGTTAATATTGATCACGGCTCCGGTTTCGCGACTGATTTGCGAACAATATTTTTCCAGTTGCATAATTACACTTATTTTATAAAACCTGAGATAATTTACATTTTTTTCTGAAAAAATCAAGGAATATATATGCGCTTCGGTATAGTTTATTACCATCATTACAATTTATAACTGAGGTTTGGCCAGCTATGAAACAAATTGGATTTATCAGGACTAAAACTTCCAGAGAAATACAAAAATCCAAAATAGGAATCGGTCTTGAGTGCCTTGACCGGCAAATGTGGGATGATTCAGATGAGCACTACCGCCTGATTGGAGAACTCGGAGTCAAGCATGCCCGTATCCAAAGCGGGTGGAGTCGTTGTGAAGTCGAAAAAGGGAAATATGACTTTGCTTGGCTTGACAGGACTGTAGATAAGCTGCAGTCAGCAGGCATTCAGCCATGGATGAGCCTCTCTTACGGAAACATGCACTATACGGACGCAAAAGAGCCGGATGCCGTCGGCTGGGTTCCGCTTTTTTCCGAGTCCGCGAAAACAGGATGGAAAAATTATGTTGCGGCTCTCGTTCAACATTTCTCGAATAGAATAACCCATTACGAAATCTGGAACGAACCTGATGCCTCCGGTTTCTGGCGTCCGGGCAAACCGAACCCTGAAGAATATATGGAGCTGGTGAGACTTACCGTTCCAGTTGTTAAAGAAAACCAGCCGGACGCGAAGATTATTGCCGGAGCTCTATCGCAAGGCTTGCGCAATGACGGAATGGTAACCTTGGAATGTTTACTGAAAATGGGATTCGCAAAACTCATTGACATATACACTTATCATCGATACAGGGTTCTTCCGGAACAGGACAGACCCGAAAGGTTCAACGCTCTCCGCCTGGCTTTTGATGCTTTTGACGGGAAACACGTCAAGTTCTGGCAGGGAGAAGGCGGTTTTCCTTCAAAAAACAGCAAAACACAGGCGTTGAGCAACGTTCCCATGACAGAGGACATTCAGGCTAAGCTTTTATCCAAGGCAATTGTAAACGAATTGGCGCTGGGGGTTGATTACACATGCTATTTCCACTTTTCTGATTTTAAATTTTATTACAGGGACGGTTTTTGCGACGTTCCAAATTTCTTCGGATTGACAACCTTCGACATCCCGCCAAGAGTAAAACCGGCATATCATGTTCTTCAGAGGATTTGCTCCGTATTTGACGGGGATGTAAACGTCGCCCCGCGCTCCCTGATAGAAATATATCCCAATGCCGAACGGGACGAAATTGACCGCTTCATGTTTCATGAAATACAAATGAACATCAAAACTGTTTGTTTTGAGCGGAATGGCAAGGCTTTGTGCGCATGGTGGACTCCCCTATCGCTTGTAGATGAGAGTTCAGCTCCATATCCGCATCTGGCTAATATACATGTTTTGACCCCGGGCCTCGATTTGGAAGACCCAGTTATTGTCGATTTGGTTACCGGAGAGGTCTTTGAACCGGAGAAAATTAAGAAAATGACTTATGTAATAGTTTACAATGTGCCTGTCAGGGATTATCCTTTAATCGTAGTCGATCGTTCCGCTATTGATATGACCTTGATTTGAGGACTCAAAAAAGGAAGGATTGCTTTATGAACAACTATTCACCCGGAGATACGCAAATAGTTTGCACGGCTGAGCTTGTCGGCTGTAAGTTGTTTCGGATCAAGTGCTTCACGCTTATTGAATTGCTGGTGGTTATATCTATTATCGCCATGCTTGCCTCAATGCTGCTTCCCGCCCTTGGTAAAGCAAAAGAACAGGCGAAAAAAATTGCCTGCGCCGGAAACCTGAAGCAGTTGGCGGCAGTAGTCACGATGTATGCTCAGGACAACGGCGGATGGTCTCCATATGCTTACAATACCGCTATGCCTAATGAATATATGACCTATTATGGACTTCTTAACACTAATGGTTATGTCAAAGACGTAAAATGGGGGCAGAGCAATTTCTTCTCATGCCCGGCCGGGCCTATACCGAGCAATCCGTGGTATGTATACGGACTCCGTTGCAACTTTCAAACTCCCGCCAAAGGGTTTAATATACTCAAATCTAACATCGACGTTAAGAACATCGTCCCAGCGTCAACTAAGTACTGGACTCCAAGTTCTTTTATCATACTTGGAGATTCACGTTATTATCTAAACGACAAGCAGTACTTACGAATAGATGACAACAGTTGGGGAGGCGCGGCTGGTGGCTATGCAAACATGAGACACATCGGTTCAGGTAATTTCGCCTTCGTGGATGGACACGTTCAGGGAATTAAAGGGCTGGAACTCATAAAGGACTACCCTTCGACTGATCCTGGGGTCTATTATTTCAGCAACTATATGGATGCCGACGGAAACATAATAGGCTACTATTAAATAAGGAATAATCATGAATTTAGTTTGGAGCATAAAAACAACGCCCACTGAACTGCATCCGATTTTGGAAACATTGGCAGAGGAGTATCCATTAACGGAAGGGACTCAAGGAATCAATTTGAGCTTTGAAAAGATTTCTGATCAAGACTGCCTGCGGGTTATCAAGAATAACGACGGATTTCAGGTTTTCTATGGCAGAAAAACATCTGCCGCCCGCGGTGTGGCATATGCGCTTTCTACCCAAGAGTGCAATGAGAAGATTTCGTTTAAAACGTATGGGATTTTGCTGGATTGTTCTCGCACTGCCGTGGTTACTCCGCAGTATTTCAAGCGCTGGCTGCGTCGTCTTGCATTGATGGGGTATAATATGGCAATGCTTTATACAAAAGACGCCTATCAGCTGCCGGATGAAAACTATTTTGGTTATATGCGTGGGGCATATTCCATTGATGAGATTCGTGAAATTGATGCCTACGCGCAAAAGCTCGGTATTGAGATGGTTGCCTCCATTCAGGTATTGGGGCATTTGGAGCCGATTATGCGATGGGGGTCTTATTATGAAGTCAAAGATACAAATAACGTGATCCTGGTAGACTACGAAAAGTCTTATGTTTTACTGGAAAAGATGCTTAAGTTTTGGAGCGATGCTCTCAGTTCCAGAAGAATTCATCTCGGAATGGATGAGACCCACGATCTGGGACGGGGTAAGTTCATGGACAACAATGGCTATGAAGATCCTTATGCCATCTATAATCGTCATCTGAAACGGATGTCCTCCGTCTGTGAAAAATACCAGCTGAAGCCAATGATTTGGAATGATATGTATTTCCGTTACGGCAACAAAGATCAGAACTACTACGATTCCGAATCGCCCATCCCTGAAGAAGTCAAAAAATCAATTCCGCAATCTGTTCAACTTTGCTATTGGGACTACTATCATCGCGATCAGGAAACTTATTCAAAGATGCTGAATCGTTCAAAAATGCTTAATAATAAATCCCCCATTATGGCTTCAGGGGTCTGGACTTGGAAAAGAATGTGGTGCGACTTTGAATTGACAAAGAACACCGTAAAGCCATGTGTTGATGCTTGTCGGGAGCAAAATGTGGATGAATTAATCTTCACACTCTGGGGCGACGATGGCGCTTACTGTGAATTTGAATCAGCCTTTGCCGGCCTGGCATGGGCGGCTGATTACGCATATAATGAAAAATCCGATGACAAGCGTTTAAGTAATCTTTATCAGGCAATATTCGGAACTTCCTATGAGCTTCAAGTTGAGCTTGGCGATATGGAGTTTACCTATTCGGTTGATCATCCCAAATCCGGGCGACATGAATTCTTTAAGGTTTCGGCCGCGGCATTACTGTGGGATGACCCTCTAATGGGAATTGTCTGGCACGAATATAGTTACGTCGATTCTCAGATTTGGCAAAAGAGTTTGACAAATTACAAACGCCTACTTGCCAAAGCAGGCGAATGCCGTAATGACCGACATGCCGGCATCATCAACCATGCCTACAACATTCTGGATACATTAATTCAAAAAATAGAACTACGCATGGCCCTCCAAAAAGCATACAAAGATCGTGATACCGTCAAGCTTTCTCATATACAGAAAAAAAGTATTCCGGAAGTGATGGACGCAGTCGATAAACTCAATGACTCCTTTCGTGATATGTGGTTTCGCGGCTACAAATCTTACGGCTTGGAAATCATGCAGATCAAGCTTGCCGGACTTCGCGAACGTTACTGCGAACTGGGCAGACGGCTCGATGAATTTTTAAACGGCAAAATCCCATCTATTCATGAATTAGAAATCGAACCAGATGTTCAGGGATTCTATTATACAGACTACCACCACCTGGCCACGGGAGGATGGTTTATCTAATTTTGGGGGCTTTTAAATGAGGAAGCCTGCCAATCTTAAACAATTTAAAACATTATTAAAAGGATTCTCAAATGAAGAAAATCTTAATCTTGAGCCTCATTTCCACGTGTATTATACTATCCGGATGTCAAAACGGCGGGCAGCCGGAAAAACAGCCGGAAAAGAAACCTGAAAAAAAGGAAAACCTGTTAAAAAACGGTGATTTTGAGAATAACCTCGCTTCATGGGCCAAGTCATTTTGGAGACCCGGCGGTTCAGTTGACCTGGATAATGTGGAAACGAAAAATGGGAAAAATTCTGTAAGGATATCCAACTCAGCTGTAACGCAATATACACTTCTCCAGCAACAGGTACCGTTAAAATCGAATTCCAAATACCGGGTATCATTTTTTATTAAGGCCAGTGATGTCAAAAGCACCGAAGAAAAAAAAGGCGGCGCGGCGCTGCTAATCCTAAATGATGGGAAAAATATTTTTATGAGTGGGCCTTCCGGCGTGGGCGTTTACACGGACGGTTCCTTCGGTTGGCGGAACAGCGAATTTGAATTTGAGACAAAGAAACTTAGCGGGCCAACCGTTCTCTATTTAATCAACTCCTATGCCAAAGGCTCTGTCTGGTTTGACGACGTTGTATTGGAGGAGCTGAAAATCACGCCGGTAACGGCCCAGCTGTTTCCTGTTGAGTTTCAAAACAATACATATAATCTTGCCGCCGATTTTCCGACGGTACTGGTCTTTCAGCTTAAGGGGAAACCGGGGAAAAAAGAAAAACTTACTATAATATTTGAGTTGCCGGAAGAAATTAAATGCCTAGGCGCTCAGCAATGGCTGATGACTGAGACCGATAAGATGAAAGTTGAAGAAATAGAGCGCGCCGGCAAACGTTATAATCGCTATACCATATCCGTCAACAAAGCGTTTATTCCCAATGTCGCGCCTGACAAATTCAGCTGGGCAAAAGAACTGCTGTACCTTCGCGCCAAGCCGGATTCTGCCGGTGGCAAAGCATACTGGCATATCCTCGTAGGGGATTATGAAAGTCCTGAGAAGGAATTTCAAATCAATGTAATGCCGGAGTTGAAGTCAGGAGAAAATAAACTGAAGAATTTCGGGTTACTCATCGGGCATCCTTATTATGCCTGGAGCCATATTCCCGAAGTCAGGGAAACTAACCATAGATTCTGGATGGGACTGGCGGAAAACCCATATGCTTACTCGGGCTGGTATTCGTGGGAAAGAATGGTGCCTGAATTTCGTAAACAACTGGACAATGATTTTTATAAATATTTTCTCGTAGGCTTCAACTATTCAAACTGGAAATCTAAAAATCCGGAACTCGCGGCAAAAATTCCATTAAAAATAAATGAATTGGGAAAGGATATTCCAACGGAGGTTTGTCCTGGTTATATGGCAAAGGACAAGGATTCCCCTGTGTGGACATCATGGGTTCCCGGAGACATTCAGCAACGCATCAAAGAGACCAAGAATCCGCAAGGCATAGTATGGGATTTCGAGCCTTTGACCAGTGATTACTGTTTTTGCCGTCAATGCCGCGAGGATTTCGCGAAATTCGCGAAGCTTGAAAAAGTTCCTGATGCGGCGGAGATTGGCAAGCAAAAAGCCGTATGGTTTGATTATCAGCTGGCGCAGTACGCGAAAATACTCAAAAACTTTTCCGATACCGTCAGGGAAAACTATCCCGGAATACCGGTTGTATTGTGTACTGATCCGCTAAAATTAAAAGACGGCTCTAAATGGTGCGGTGTCGATATCCGGTTAGCCGATCAGGGACAGTTCGATTTGTTTATGAATATGCCGTACTACTCAGGAACTCGTTTTTTTGATGATATAGAGTTTAATAATAAAACTCTTAAAACTCCCAATTTCCCACTGATCGATCCGGCGGAGGAACTGGTGAGCTTTTTTAGTCAGTATTCTCCGGAAAAAGTCAGAATGAACATTCTAGCCACGGCGGTATTGGGATGTAAGGGGATCGGTTTTTGGCCCGGAGATGGACTTGACGGCAAGTACTTGCAGAGCATAGCCGACGGGATCTCTCTTGTGTCCCAGTCTGAAAAATATTATTTGGGAAGACGGGTTGACTCAATGTCGCAGTTTTCTCCGGAGAATGTGTTTGAAAGAGAGATCAAAGATGGAACTCAGTCTATTACCGTGACGGAGCCTGACTTTTCGAGTACAATTAGGAGCGTGACCTGGGAAAAGAATGGAAATTATCTGGTGGCGCTATTCAATTATGACGAGAATGATGATTTAATTGCCAAAGTCGCCTTGCCGGGGCTGGACAGGGCGGATTATTTTGTGCGTGAAATTAACCGTGACTTGATTTATTCCTCAGCCGATCCTGTTAACGGTTTTCTGGTCGAAATAGGCCGTGAAGATGTAAAACTTATTGAAATAACCCAAAATAAGCCGAACGCTTCGGGGACGCTTGAACAGTCTGATATCAAAAGCCGTCTAGAGAAGGGCAGAAGGAATTTAAAAAACAGCATCATTGACCGCTTTCCAAATCAAAAAAGCGGGGATGCTGAAATAGCGTGGGGATTTCTCCTGCCAGATAAAAATTCACTGTTGAAGCTGACCAAAGCTGAGACGTCTGCTTATATCAATCTTGATGAACGAGCTTCGGTCACAGGATTGGTATACGGCAAAAATGACTCTCTGCTCCATAATGGCAGCCGCGGTTTCCTTGACAAGCTTATCCTCTTTAATAACGCGGGACACAGTTCTTACCGTTACACTTTGAAAAAAACAGTCATCGAAAAGGGCATTCCCAAAGTCGAACTTTTCTACCGCGTGCCTCCCGAAGAAAGCGCCAACGCCGACTCCATTGTCCCTGTCGGGTTGGAAATAACCAAAACTGTATCTTTGGAACAAAATGGAAAGATGATTAAAACAAGATATCAACTCGTAAACCGTAACGTTGAAAAGAAGACGCTGAAAATAAATTTTAGGGTTTCAAACTTTCCACGCATCGGCAATGCGAAAAGTGTGTCACTAACAGATATTTCTCAAATTAAATATAATAATATCTCCATTCCGGCGGCGGGTCCGTCAACCCGTCTGATACTGGGAAAGGGAATAAGTAAATATACGTTGCTGCCGGGGAAAGTAATGCCTGAAAAATGGGATTTTTCTCCTGTCAGCGTCACAACCGCCGACACGGCAATGCAATTCGTCTCACAAAAAGACCATACTGCGGGATTTATGGTCTGGAGTTCTCTGGACTATTTTACAATAGAATTTCTGAGTACGGAAATAGAACTCAAGTTCGGCGAAAAGATCGAGTACCAAACCGATTTGGTCATCAGCCGCATACCATAAGCAGTATTGATTTGAACAAAGAGAGTTCGGGGCGTATTTTATAGCCGACCGGGAGGGATGCTATGAATGAACCCTTGATTGAAAATCCTCATTTTCCCATTCTGCTGGTGGATGATGAGGTTCGAACACTTCAAACTTATGAAATGCTTCTCAAGAAGGAGGGTTTCAATAATGTCGCTCTACTTACGAGCGGGCAGGCCGCCGTTGATTTCTTTAAAGAGAAAAAGGTCTCGCTGATTATATTGGACCTTGGTATGCGGGGGATTTCCGGACAGGAACTCCTAGAAAAACTGTCGTCCGGATATCCGGAAGTTCCCATAATAGTCGCAACGGCATTCAACGATGTGAGTATTGTTGTTGAATGTATGAAAAAAGGCGCGTACGATTATCTTGTGAAACCCATCGAGCGGACAAGGTTCATTATCACCATACGCAATGCCCTTAAGCTTCGAGCCCTTGAGAATGAAAATATCCGCTTGCAGAATTCCCTTCTCGAAGGCTGTGTTGAAAATCTCCCGCTATATCAAAAAATAATCACTGATTCCGAATCAATGTTTTCCATTTTTCGTTATGTTGATTCTATTTCCGTCACTTCCCAGCCCGTTCTGATTACGGGTGAGACGGGGACGGGAAAAGAGCTCATAGCTGAGGCCGTACATAAGGCAAGTGGTCGAAAAGGACAGTTCGTCTCAATAAATGTGGCAGGACTTGATGATACCACATTCTCTGATACTCTTTTCGGGCACAGGGCCGGAGCTTATACGGGCGCGCATGAAGCCAGGAAAGGTCTTGTCGAAAATGCCTCTGGAGGAACATTGTTTCTGGATGAAATAGGCGATTTAAAGGACAGTTCTCAGGTCAAGCTTCTGCGCCTGATGCAGGAAAATGAATACTATACGCTCGGTTCTGACACTCCCGCCAAAGCAAGTGCGAGAATAGTGACGGCCAGCAATAAAAATCTGGCGGAAATGAAGGACAATGGAACTTTCAGAAAAGACCTCTATTACAGACTTAACAAGCACCATATTCATTTGCCTCCGCTTCGGGAACGTACAAGTGATATTGCACCGCTGGTCAACTTTTTCATAGAAAAGTCGTCAAAAGAACTCGGAGTGTCTATTCCCAAAGTTCCCGATGGCTTGACGGAACTCCTCAGGGAATATTCTTTTCCAGGCAATATAAGAGAATTGGAAGGAATAATTTTTGACGCGATAAGCAGTCCGCCGTTCGGGAAAATAATGTTGAATTATTTCCAGAATTATTCAACATCAAGTCGGGCGAACTTGAGCGAGACTTTCCCCGACAATCAAAATCTGTACTCAAATATAGCTAAGATTGAAGACGCGGAAAACATGCTTATTGAAAAAGCCATGGACGTAACCGGTGGAAATCTGACTCATGCTGCCCGAAAGTTAGGGATAAGCCGTTCCACCCTTTACAGAAAAATCTCAAGGAAAAATTAATTTAAAGCAAGCACAGACCTTAGACCGCACGTGCTTAAAATAATCGAAATCCAAGAATTCGAACGTGAGGGTATTTTCCCTATTTTGCGATTTTCTTTATATTGTCGGGAATTTGTGTTTCAACAAAATCCCAGTTCACCAGATGTTCGAGAAAAGCCTTTACGAAATCTATCCTTCTGTTTTGATAGTCAAGGTAATAAGCGTGTTCCCATACATCGCATGTGAGTAGCGGTTTCATATTCATAACCCATGGACTTGCCGCATTGAGGCTTTTAGTGATGACCAATTTTTTACCGTCGAACGCAAGCCATACCCACCCGCTTCCGAACTGTGTAAGGCCCCCCTCGATAAATTTTTCCTTGAATTTTTCGAAGGAGCCGAAAGAGGCATTTATTAATTCCGCGAGTTTGCCGGAAGGCTTGCCTCCACCATTCGGTTTCATGCATTTCCAGAAGAAATCATGATTCCATGCCTGTGAAGCATTGTTAAAAATGTTACGAGCAAGTTCATCTGAAGGGGAATTATAACATTTTACAATTATTTCTACCAATGGAATGGGTTCATAAGGACTGTTTTTAATCAATGCGTTAGCCTTATCCACATAGCCTTTGTAATGTTTTCCATAATGGAAACTCAAGGTTCTGGACGAAATATAGGGTTCAAGAGCTGTTTCAGAATAAGGTAAAGGCGAGAAAACACAGGCATCCTTGACAGCTTCGGCTCCATATGAAAGAACTGCAAGAAAGCTGAATGCCGACATACCTAACAGAATTTTTTTTACATCTCTCAGAATCCGCGTCATAATCGTATCTCCTATGTTTCTCACCTTATTTATCAGTAAAAAGGCCTTGGTTCATCCAGCTTTCATAATACAAAATGCTTCCGGCGCAAGCATGCGCAGAATGAAACTTTCAGTTATGCTGAATTCGTATCCGCCAGTAACAGACCCTACAAATCCCGTCATCAAATCCTGTCCCAGCAATATAGATGCAAACTGCTTGCCGCAGGCAGCCAGTATTCCGGCGGATGGTAAACCCGGCATCTTGAATATCCCGCCGGAAATCAATTCTTTCAAGTGCTCGATCTCGGTTGTGTTTCCCTGTTGGTAACGGTGAAACAAGCTGTTATAAAGATCAGGTCTCAGTCCCAGCGAGAAGGGTCCATGGAATCCTGCGGCATCCAGCATATTTACCGACTGGATCACATCTTCCACGGCTCTGCCGACTTCGTTCCATGTTTTAATTTTACATATTTGCACACCGGGGACATTAAACAGTCCCTGAAAATGGCCTTTCAATCCGGAGAATATGAATTCATTTTCCTGCCGGGCGCAGACGTGAGCCGCTGTAACGGCAGCCCCCAGATCAATTGCAATCCTGTCACACTCGAAGGCGGCAATATCCCTGACCCCGAGAACAAAGTTCTTCTGGATCATGGCTAGAGGCAGAGATGAACTCAGCATAACTGTAACGTCATCTTTCGTCTTGATCTGCGAATCCTTATTGCTTATGGACTTAAGTCCAAGTCCTAAAGGCCCTTCCACCATAAGAAGCCGTCTGCCGCAAAGCTGGCTTCTGGCGGCTTCGACGACGACCGCGTCGATCTGATTCCATACTTCTCCTGAAAATGGAGCGGCTTCCCGTTGAAGATATATTTCAGACATGATTATTTCCTTTCCTGTTTTTTTATCTGCAATCGCCCGGAACCGGAATTGCTTTATTTTCTTCCTTTTGCGGAGACTCATCGACTTTCCGGACTGTTCCGGCCAGTTCATCGACTTCCTCTGCGCCCTGGTTGAGGAATTTTTCCTCATCCGGCAGCATTATATTCAGCAGCCGCTGAAATTCTCCGGCGTGGACGCGTTCCTCATCCGCAATATCCTGAAGTACAGCTTGGGCAAGCGGGTCATCTGCGGCATCCGCCATTGCTTCGTAAAGATGGATAGCCTCTTCTTCTCCGACCAGTGCCTGGCGGATACATCTGGACAGCTCACGTCCGCTTAATTTCCGCTCCGGAATTAATGTTTGGAATGGATATAAAAATTCTGCCATGATCTTTTCCTTTCTGTATCAGTCTATCGATATAGCTTCTACAGGACATTCGTCTGCTGCTTCCCGGCAACAGTCCCCGTATTCCGGGGGTACCTCCGGAACTTTTACTTTTGCAATAGAATTTTCCATCACAAAAACTTCAGGGCAAGTATCTGCGCAGAGTCCGCAGCCGATACAGGTATCTTCATTTACATTCGCTTTCATTTTCTGTCCTTCCCTTAAGAAACATTTTTCTTGACGGACAATTTCTTTGAACTTTCCCATAAGCCGTGAATGTTGCAATATGCGGCGGCGAAAATTGTGCCCGGCTTCTCGGTCTTAAAACATATTGACGCACAATGATGGGTATATATTCCGCCTTTGTCGGGCCCTTCGACGGATTCTCCATGCGAACAGAATTCAATTCTGCCTAATTGGACGGGAAATTTCGCATCATCGGCTTTGAAATAGACCTCGATCCAACGGATATGATGTTCCGTTTTATTCGGATGAGCGACTTCCTTTCCAACGCTGACGTTGATTTTACAAATTTCTCCGGCGCCGATTTCATCCGGCGCGTCGATGACCGGTACGTGCTTTTCAGTTTTCCAGTCGGCATTCTGATAGAGACTGCTCATGCAATTCATTGTCTTTCTCCTTTTTGAGTTATGGTTCGTTCTTTTCGTATCTGTCGATTAAAGGGCCGTCGGCAAGGACTTCAAGGCTGGACTCGAAGCTTGCCCGTTTGCTTTGGTAAATTATTCCTATGGGAATCTTATCTTCCCGGGACAGTGCGATTCTCAATGCCGCTTCCCGATCGAATGGGTCGTGCTTGCTGTCCAGAGGGATTATTCTTTCTTTATACCATTTAAAAGTGTTGATATGATTGAAAGAAACGCATGGCTGGAGAACGTCAAGCAGAGCAAAACCGTCTTTGTGATTCAAGACAGCTCTCATCATTTCCT